>NZ_JAWRXD010000025.1:0-49298 GCF_046535215.1 Priestia sp. SIMBA_032
CACGCCGCCAGCGTTCATCCTGAGCCAGGATCAAACTCTCCGAAGAAATGTTTGACTTGCTCATTTAAAAATAAAAAATTAACGTTGACGTTTGTCGCTTTGTTCAGTTTTCAAAGTTCAACCGCCGCTCTTAAGCGACTTTACTATCTTATCAAGTTATCAACGTAATGTCAACAACTTTTTTATTTATTTTTGTTGTTTTCGCTTATCTGCGTTAGCAACAGATATAAATATACCAAATCATTATTATAAAAACAAGGGGTAAATTAAAAGTTTAAATTTTCTAATATTAACAACTAAAAAAAGATGGCCGTAGCCATCTCTTTTTTAGCGTTGGCGCATATGTGGGAATAATAGCACATCACGAATTGACGGTGCATTTGTTAGTAACATAACAAGGCGGTCAATACCGATTCCTAAACCACCTGTAGGTGGCATACCATATTCTAATGCCTCAATGAAGTCATCGTCCATTTCATGCGCTTCATCGTTTCCTTGTTCTTTCTCTTTCAACTGAGCTTCAAAGCGCTCGCGTTGGTCAATTGGATCATTTAGCTCTGTAAATGCGTTCGCGTGTTCACGTGCAACGATAAACAGCTCAAAACGGTCAGTAAAACGTGGATCTTCCGCATTTTTCTTAGCAAGTGGAGAGATCTCTACAGGATGTCCGTAAATGAACGTTGGTTGAATTAATTGCTCTTCTACTTTTTGTTCAAAGAATTCATTTACAATATGTCCATATTGCATATGTTCAGTGATTTCTACCCCGTGTTCTTTCGCTAAAGCACGAGCTTCTTCAACAGATGTTTCTCCCCAGAAGTCTACGCCCGTATATTGTTTAATAGCATCGACCATATGAAGTCTTGTCCACTCTGGAGTTAAATCTACCTCTTGATCGCCATACTGAATCTTTGTTGTGCCAAGTACTTCTTGCGCAATATGTGCAATTAAGTTCTCTGTTAAAGCCATGATATCTTTGTAGTCCGCATACGCTTCGTACAATTCAATCATTGTAAATTCAGGATTGTGACGTGTAGATACACCTTCATTACGGAATACACGGCCAATTTCATATACTTTTTCTAATCCACCTACGATTAAACGTTTTAAATGAAGTTCAATCGCAATACGCATATAAAGTTCCATATCAAGCGCATTGTGGTGTGTCACAAACGGACGAGCTGCTGCTCCACCTGCGATTGAATGCATCATCGGTGTTTCAACTTCTAAATATCCATGATTATCTAAGTAACGGCGCATCGATTGAATAATACGGCTTCTTGAGATAAATGTTTGTTTACTTTCTGGGTTTGTAATTAAATCTAAGTAACGTTGACGGTAACGCTGTTCAATATCTTTTAAACCATGATATTTATCCGGAAGTGGACGAAGCGCTTTTGTTAGTAACGTAAAATCTTTTACTTTAATAGAAAGTTCGCCAACTTTTGTTTTGAATAAAACACCTTCAACCCCTACCAAGTCACCGATATCTACGCTGCTGAAGATTTCGTACTGTTCTTCGCCAATTGCATCTTTACGTACATAAAGCTGAATTTGTCCTGTTAAATCTTGAACGTGAGCGAAACCAGCTTTTCCTTTTCCACGCTTTGTCATAATACGACCAGCTAGTGACACAGGCACTTCATTTTCTTCTAACTGTTCTTTTGTTAACTCGTCATACTCACTAATTAATTGCTGTGATGTATGTGTACGTTCAAAACGTTGACCAAACGGATCAATACCCTGATCTCGTAGGTTGCTCATTTTTTCGCGACGAACGAGAAATTGATCATTTAATTCTTCATGACTCATCGTTTACTCATCTCCATCGTATAATTAAGTTTTCCGAAACAGAAAAAAGGCCAGCATGTTTACTGGCAACTACTACGTTTCTTTAAAATTATTATAGGTTCAGTCGTTTCTCTATGTCAAATCGCTTTATTCTTGCTTCGCTTCTCTTTTTCTTTGATTTCTCTAACAAGCTACCGAATAAACCAACAACCTGCGAACTCAAAGCTCAAATTTTTTACTCTGAACTCTACTTTACGCCAATATAAAAATGAATCAACTAATAAGATTCGTTTTTACTTATGTAAATCATTACTATTATTTTCGAACACATCTAGTATACCACTTGTTTGCTCTCGAAATAATTTTACATCTTTTAAATCCGATAAACGTGTTGTGATGGTTTCAACTTTTTCTTCTGCTACAGGGAGAATAAGAGATGGAGCTAGTTCCTTTAGAGGAACCATCACAAATGCTCGTTCAAACATTCGGGGATGAGGGACGCTCAGTCTATCCGTATGAATGATTTCATTACTATAAAGTAAGATATCTAAATCAAGAGTTCTAGGTCCCCATACAATCTCTCTTTTTCGACCTGCCGCTTGTTCAATGGCTTGCAAACAATCTAAAAGGTGCTCTGACGAATACGTTGTTTGTATTTTTACTACCATGTTTAAAAAACTTGCTTGATTCGTATACCCGACCGGAGCCGTTTCATAAACAGATGAAACAGCCACTACCTTAACTTCAGAGTGTTTCATTAAGCCAGTAACTCCTGACTTCAAATGTTCCATTCGATTTTCAATATTTGATCCTAATGCAATATATGCTTCTGTTATCATTCAACGGCTCCTTTTAATTTCAATTGCTACCGATTGATAATAACCGGGAATTGGCGGATCTGGCTTATATACCTTTACTGTACAAGCCTGCACGAGTTCGTAATTAGCAAGCAATTCAGATGCAATCGTTTCGGCCACCGTTTCAACTAACTTGAACGTGCGCTTCTCTACAACTTCCTGGCATGTTTGGTATAAATCTGCATAGCTCACTGAGTATTCTAACTTATCCGTAGTACCAGCTTGTTTTAAATCCAGTTCTACAGCTAAATCCACGTGAAAACGCTGCCCCAATTTATTTTCTTCTGGAAATACGCCATGATATCCATAGAAACGCATATCATTCACATAAATTTTATCCATCTTTAGCCTCTCCTTTCACTTTTATACATGTAGTTCGTGTCGACTCATTAGCGACATCGTATAAGAGCGATACTCTTTTTGCAACTGAGCTGTCAGCGCATCGTCTCCTACTGAAAACTGCTTATTCTTTATACTTCGAAGAGGTACAATTTCTTGAATGGAATTTGTAACGAAAGCTTCATCACCCTCCAAGAGCTGTTCCACCGTAAATAAACCTTCTACAACCTCTATGTTTTTCTTTTGTAAAAGCGTAAAGATAAACTGTCTCGTAATTCCATTTAAGATACCTGTTTCAAGAGACGGTGTATATACACAATCATCTTTTACAAAAAATAAATTTGACACAATACCTTCGGCTAAGAATCCTTCTTTTGTTAAAAAGATACCCTCTTTATTTAAGTCTGAACCGACTTCTCGTTTAGCTAGTACATTATTTAAATAATGATGAGACTTCAACCTCATGGTTCCTTCAGGCGTATTTCGTTTCGTCTCAAGAATAAGCCCCTCTTTTACAAGGGGGCTCGATGGATGAGGCATTGATTTCATATATACGATTGTAGATGGCTTGTCGTATTCTTCCACCTGCAAGCCAATTCCGCCATTTCCTGCTGAGACATTTAATCGAACATACGCATTTCTCTCATTGTTTTTCATTAACAGACTATTAATGATTCCTAACACGTCGTGTGTGGAATAGTCCCATACAATATTTAATTCACGTAAGCTGCTACGCAGTCGATCCAGATGATCTTCCACTAAAAATGGATGACCTTCATAAACTCGTAACGTTTCAAACAGCCCTAGGCCATACATATATCCGTGATCAAACGGAGAAATAGTGGCTTCAGACGCAGGCTTTACTTCGCCATTTACGTATATATACATATCATTACACTCGCTTTTTTTCGTAAGTTTCAATAAAATTCTTCAGCATTTCTTTACCGTAAGAAGTCATAATAGATTCAGGATGGAACTGTACTCCTTCAATAGGTAATGATTTATGGCGAATCGCCATAATTTCATCTTCTGCTGTCCACGCTGAAATTTCAAAGCAATCCGGCAGTGAACTTTTTTCTACAATCAAAGAATGATATCGCGTTGCCGTGAACGGATTATCAAGACCTTTAAAGATAGTACGGCCATCATGATGCATTTCAGATGTTTTACCGTGCATTAATTTATCCGCACGAATCACATTCCCTCCAAAAGCTTGCCCAATCGACTGATGCCCTAAGCATACGCCGAATATTGGAATCTTACCTGCAAAATATTCGATGGCTTCTAGACTGATTCCCGCTTCGTTAGGACTGCATGGTCCCGGGGAGATCATTAAGAAATCTGGATTTAGCACTTCAATTTCAGAAAGTGTAATTTCATCATTTCTTTTTACAAGAAGCTCATGCCCTAGCTCACCTAAATACTGTACTAAATTAAACGTAAAAGAATCA
Source organism: Priestia sp. SIMBA_032 (assembly GCF_046535215.1). NCBI lineage: Bacteria > Bacillati > Bacillota > Bacilli > Caryophanales > Bacillaceae > Priestia > Priestia sp. SIMBA_032. Next base: position 4,439 of record NZ_JAWRXD010000025.1, read on the forward strand.
TAATTATCAATCATTAATATCATCTTTACTCACCCTCACTCAGCTCATTTTCGCTCTGCTCTTTTGCTTTCCATAGTGCAATTGCTTTTTTCAGTGATTCTTTGTATTCGTGTTTCGGATTTGAATCAATCACAACACCCGCACCAGCCTGCACATAAGCTTGGCCGTCTTGAATAATCATAGTGCGAATCGCAATATTTAATTCCATATCTCCATTAAACCCAATCCAACCAATCGATCCTGTATAAATTCCCCGCCTTACAGGTTCAAGTTCTTCAATGATTTCCATTGTACGAACTTTAGGTGCTCCAGTAATCGTTCCTCCAGGAAAAACCGCATCTACAATATCTACAAAATCTTTATTGCGTGCGAGCTTACCTTTTACATTAGACACAATATGCATCACATGTGAATACTTTTCAATAACCATAAACTCGTCAACATGCACGGTACCATATTCGCTTACTCTACCAAGATCATTACGCTCCAAATCAACAAGCATTACATGCTCTGCACGCTCTTTTTCGTTATGAATAAGCTCATCCGCTAACTGTTGGTCTTCTTGATCATCCTTACCGCGAGAGCGCGTTCCCGCAATCGGTCTCGTGCTGATTTCGTCACCGGCTTTTTTCACTAATAGTTCTGGTGAACAGCTCACAATGTGAAATTCTTCTGTCTGCATATAAGACATGTAAGGAGATGGGTTGATTTTTCGTACCTGTTCGTAGATATGCATAGGATGAGTTTGAAGCTGTTGAGACTGTCGAACAGATAAATTCACTTGAAACACATCGCCTTGCCCGATGTACTCATGTACGCGAGTAGTGGCATCTGAAAAAGCAGCTTCAGACATCGAAACCTCACTCTTTTCGGCAACACGATGAATCCGCTCATATGAGAGTCCTTCAGCACTTGCCTTCATCCAGTCCTTTTTGTATTGATCAATACGCTTATGTGCCTGCTCTTTACAATCTGCTTCGTCATTAACGATAATCCAGAGCTTTTCCTTTTCTTGATCGTATACAAATACGTCATCGAAAATAAGGAAATAAACGTCCGGCGTTTTCAATGAATCTTCAGCAAGATCAGGTATGGTTTCTACATAGCGGATATAATCATAGCTAATAAAGCCAATTGCTCCACCTTGAAAAGGAGGAAGATCTGGATTCACCTCTGCTTCAAACTTCTTCATCCAGTCACGCATAAGATGAAGCGGATTACCTTTTTGAACAGTAGCTTGGCCATCCGTTTTGATATGAAGCTCGTTTTGTTCGCCTCGCAAAATGGCTACAGGTTTTAATCCCATCATTTGAAACTTTCCGCCTCGGCCGCTTTCAAGCAGGATATGATTCGGTTCCTCTTTTGACAACTCTTGATATTTTTTGAACCATTGGTTTTTAGAGATAGAAATAGATTCGCCCCAAGTCATTCTTTGCTGCATTTGTTCACTCTCCTAAAAATAAATCACCTGCTTTCATTTTACATGATTCTCAGATGAAAAAAAACAGCTTCATATAGAAGCTGTTTTTTTATCATTTTTATGCTTGTGTTTGTTCCTCGAATTGGAACAATGGAGTACTTAAGTAGCGCTCACCGTTACTTGGAATAATCGCTAACACTTTTTTACCTTTTCCAAGCTGTTTTGCAGCTTTTAACGCAGCATAAATCGCGGCCCCAGAAGAGATACCTACTAGTACACCTTCTGTTTTTGCTACTTTACGGGCGTATTCAAAAGCTTGGTCGTTTTGAACAGCAACCACTTCGTCATATACTTCCGTGTTAAGCGTATCCGGAACAAAGTTTGCACCAATTCCTTGAATTTTATGAGGTCCTGGTTGACCACCGCTTAAAATCGGAGAATCAGCTGGCTCTACGGCATAAATTTTGATATTTGGATACTTTTCTTTTAACACTTCACCAGCACCTGTAATAGTACCGCCAGTACCGATACCTGCCACAAATCCATCTAGCTGATCGCCAAACTGCTCGATAATTTCTTTAGCCGTTGTTTGACGGTGCACTTCTGGGTTCGCCTCGTTTTGGAACTGCTGAGGAATAAAATAGCCGTGCTCTTTTGCAAGCTCAGTTGCTTTATTAACCGCCCCTTTCATTCCTTCTGGACCTGGTGTTAACACTAACTCTGCACCGTAAGCACGAAGCAGATTACGACGCTCAATACTCATCGTTTCAGGCATTGTTAAAATAGCACGGTATCCTTTTGCTGCAGCTACCATTGCTAAGCCAATTCCTGTGTTACCACTTGTTGGTTCAATGATTGTATCGCCAGGTTTTAACACACCTTTTGCTTCCGCATCTTCAATCATCGCTAATGCGATACGATCTTTTACGCTGCTTCCTGGGTTCATAAATTCTAATTTTAAATATACATCCGCCATATCTTCTTCAACTAGACGGTTTAGTTTTACGATTGGTGTTTGACCAATTAACTCTGTAATTGAATTTGCAATACGTACCATATGACCACTCCTAATACCAACTAATTTTATTGATTTTGTATACAATTTATCAGATGTTTTCTAAATTGTCAATCATTTTGTCTTTCCATTTACCTAATTTTGTTATATTTTTAGATCAATATATACAGAAATAGAACTTAATATCTATAAAAAAAGGCGTTCATTTATAAAATGACGCCTTTTAAGAAGCTTTTATTTCATTTAAATTGCTTGTTGTTTCATTTCTTCAAGCTGCTTTTTATCAAAATGATAGGTCTCATTACAGAAATGACACTGGGCTTCAGCTTGGCCGTCTTCCTCAATCATCGATTGAATCTCTTCTTGTCCTAAGCTGATAATAGCATTGGCAATTCTTTCTTCTGAGCACTGACATTTGAACTCTACAGGCATTGTCTCCAGAAACTTCACATTTTCTTTTCCAAGAACTTCTTCTAGGATTTCCTCAGGAGAAAGACCTTTTTGAATCAGTTTTGAAATTGGTTCAATCGTCTGTAATCGTTGTTCAATAGCTGTAATCGTTTTATCATCTGTTCCCGGCAGAAGCTGAATGATAAATCCGCCCGCAGCTAAGATCGTGTTATCAGGGTTAACAAGTACACCTACACCTACTGAAGATGGGACTTGTTCAGATGTCACAAAATAATACGTGAAATCCTCTCCTAATTCTCCCGATACAATAGGTACTTGTCCGTTAAATTGATCACGCATTCCGATATCTTTTACGACACTTAGCGTGCCATCTGTACCTACAGCACGTGCTACATCTAATTTCCCATGCTGATTTAAATCGAAGTGCGTTTGTGGATTCGTTACATATCCACGCACTTCCCCTTTAGCATTGCTGTCTACTAAAATAACGCCAATTGGGCCGCGGCCTTCAATTTTAATTGTTAGCTTTTGCTCACCCTTTAGCATAGCCCCCATCATGACTCCCGCAGTCATTGAACGCCCCAATGCTGCAGAGGCTGTAGGCCATGTATAGTGACGGCGCTGCGCTTCTCCAACTGTATCCGTTGTTTTTACTGCATAAGCGCGAACTTGACTATTGTAAGCTAATGCTTTTACTAAATAGTCACCCATAATATACACCTCTTACTCCATATTTTTTGTATAAATTATTTGCAATCCTTTTAAAGTCAAAAACGGATCCACAATATCAATAATATCCGACTCTTTAGCAATCAATGTTGCGAGTCCTCCAGTAGCAATAACTTTAGGATTTACTGTTGCTTGCTCTTTCATTCTTGCTACAATTCCTTCTACTTGTCCAACGTATCCATATAAAATACCTGCTTGCATCGCAGATACTGTATTTTTTCCCACAATGCTATTTGGTCGCGCAATTTCAATTCGCGGAAGCTTAGATGCTCTTGAATAAAGAGCTTCTGTCGAAATATTAATACCAGGGGCAATCGCACCACCCATATATTGCTTATTTTCATCAATATAGCAATACGTGGTTGCGGTACCAAAATCAACGATAATTAAAGGGCTTCCGTATAGCTGAATTCCAGCAACAGCATTTACAATACGGTCTGCTCCCACTTCACGCGGATTTTCATATTTAATATTTAAACCCGTCTTAATTCCAGGACCAACAACAAGCGGCTTTAAATGAAAATACTTTTGACACATTCTCTCCAATGCAAACATAATAGGAGGAACAACAGAGGAAATAATAATACCATGAATATCTTTAAAAGATAAACTAACGTGCTCAAGCAAGGCTTTGATTGTCATGCCATACTCATCTTCAGTTTTATTACGGCTTGTTTCTACACGCCAATGGTACTTTAATTCATCTCCATCGTATACACCTAATACCGTATTCGTATTTCCAACATCTAATACAAAAATCATTTCAATCACCACTTTATATAAATTCAGTATTCACACTGAAACCATCATACCATAACTGGTAAATAGACGTGTATATTCTAGATAAAATAGGAATATAATGACACGATTCTCTAGTGGATATCCTACTTATCCACCATATATACGAAAATCTTTTACCAAACCTAACTTTTGCCCATTAAAAAATCAGTGGAGAATATCTCCACTGATCTTTATTGTCTTATGCTTTTGGCTCTTCATCGTCTGTCTTTGTTTGGATGTTTACTTTAACATCTTCGTCTGTTACGTGACTAGAACGGTCTGGAAGAGTTCCATGATCTACCAAGTGGTTGATCTGCTCAGCATCTAACGTTTCTACCTCTAACAATGTTTGAGCTACAAGCTCTAACTTGTCACGGTTTTCCGTTAAGATCTGCTTCGCACGCTCATAGCTTTCTTTAATGAAACGTTGGATTTCATTATCAATTTCATGAGCAATCGCATCACTGTAGTTTTGTTCACTGTGTAAATCACGACCTAAGAATACTTGGCCTTGTTGTGATTGACCGAATTGCATCGGTCCTAACTTTTCACTCATACCGTATTCTGTTACCATTTTACGAGCGATGCTTGTTGCACGCTGGAAGTCATTGTGAGCACCTGTACTCACTTCGCCGAAAATGATTTCCTCAGCTACGCGACCACCAAGCAATCCAACAATTTTATCCAGCAGCTCTGGCTTCGTCATAAAGTAGCGATCTTCTTTTGGTAACATAACAGCATATCCACCAGCTTGCCCACGTGGAACAATGGTTACTTTATGTACCATATCAGCTTCGTCTAATACGACACCGATAATTGTATGTCCTGCTTCATGATAAGCAACAATATTGCGTTCTTTTTTAGAAATAACTCGACTTTTCTTAGCTGGACCTGCAATTACGCGGTCTGTTGCTTCGTCAATATCGACCATTTCAATTTTCTTTTTGTCCTGTCTAGCAGCTACTAAGGCAGCTTCGTTTAACAAGTTTTCTAAATCTGCACCTGAGAAACCTGGCGTACGCATAGCAATTGCTTTTAAGTTTACTGATTCATCTAAAGGCTTATTGCGAGCATGTACTTTAAGTACTGCTTCACGGCCATTTACATCTGGACGATCTACCGTAATTTGACGGTCGAAGCGGCCTGGACGTAATAACGCTGGATCTAAGATGTCCGGACGGTTTGTTGCTGCAATGATAATGATACCTTCGTTAGCACCAAAACCATCCATCTCAACAAGCAATTGGTTCAATGTTTGTTCACGCTCATCGTGTCCGCCACCAAGACCTGCGCCACGTTGACGACCTACAGCATCGATTTCATCAATAAAGATAATACATGGAGCATTTTTCTTCGCATTTTCGAATAAATCACGAACACGAGAAGCACCGACCCCAACAAACATTTCAACAAAGTCTGAACCACTGATAGAGAAGAAAGGAACGCCTGCTTCACCAGCAACAGCTCTTGCTAATAATGTTTTACCAGTACCAGGAGGTCCCACAAGTAAGACGCCCTTCGGAATTCTTGCACCTAGCTCTGCGAATTTACGAGGATCTTTTAAGAACTCAACAACTTCCACAAGTTCTTGCTTTTCTTCGTCTGCACCAGCTACGTCTTTAAATTTAACCTTTTTCTTTTCTTCACTGTAAAGCTTAGCCTTACTTTTACCGAAGTTCATAACGCGGCTTCCACCACCCTGAGCTTGGTTCAGTAAGAAGAAGAATAGGATGAAAATAATAACAAACGGAATGATTGACGTAAAGAACGTTACCCAGCCGCTTGTTTCATCAGCAGGTTTAAAATCAACTTCTACTTGATTATTTTCTGAAGCAGCGTCAATACGATCAAGTGCTTTGTCACCATCTACGATGTAAGTTTGGAACGTTTGATCCTTTTTATAAGAATCTAACTTTCCTTGCACAACATACACGCCTCTTTCAGGCTTCATAGAGAGTGATTTCACATCACCTTTGTCTAAGTGTTGAACAAATGTATCGTATCTCATTGGTTCTGCTTTTTGATTAGAGCCACTAAAGAAGCTTACCACGCCGATAATGACTAAAAATATAAGTAAATAAAAGATGGTATTACGGAAGATCCGATTCATTTCTTACCTCCTCCCACGATAAACAAATACTGTATTCAATACTAACATAGAACATTTATCCTATCCAATAAATTGCACTTGGATATGTGCTTATTAATTGCTGTATACTTGCGGTTTAAGAACCCCAATATACGGCAGGTTACGATATTTTTCTTGATAATCTAATCCATACCCTACTACGAATGCATCAGGCACTTCAAATCCAACGTAATCTGCTTTAATAGATGCTTTACGACCTGTTGGTTTGTCTAAGAGTGTGACAATCTTAATTGACTTAGCTTTACGGTACTTGAATAACTCTACAAGATAGCTAAGCGTTAAGCCGCTGTCGATAATATCCTCTAAGATAAGAATGTCTCGACCTTCAACTGATGTATCTAAATCTTTTAGGATTTTTACTTCACCAGAAGAAACCATCGCATTGCCATAACTTGATACATCCATAAAATCCATTTCTAAATATGTATCAACACGCTTAATTAGATCAGACATAAAAGGCATAGCACCTTTTAATACACCGATTACCAAAGGAAAACGGTCAGCGTATTCCTCAGATAATAGCTTACCCAATTCTTTTACTTTCTGTTGTATTTCTTCTTCTGAAATCAAAATTTCTTGAATATCCTGCTTCATTCCTTACTTGCCTCCTAGAAGTTTTCGCTACTTATAGTATAAAATAACATATCTGGACTTATGTGTATGCAGTTCATAAGCAGATTTTTTCAAACCAGGTAGCCACAAAATAGTTCCTTGGCTATCTTCCACTACCGGCCAATGATCTCTGAAGTGTAAAGGGATTTTTTCATCGATAAAAATATCCTTTACTTTTTTATGTCCCTTCATGCCCTTTACTCGCATTTTATCGCCATTTTTTCGTGTCCTTACCTTTAATGATTGTAAATCGTGAGCTTCATCTAAAAGAAAAACATCGTTTCCTTTTATATCTTCGACTTTATTATGTATTTCACAAATAAGCTGGTGACCATTTGGAAGCTCGACGACCCCTGGAATCGGAACAATAAATTCATATGGCTCGATGTTCCCCTCATTAAAGGTGAAAAGACAGTCGTTGTAAGATCGGATAATACGTAAACCATTTGGAAAGTCAAGCGTCCCAGACGGTTTGTCACTTTGACAAAATCCTACTAACGTGTCAACATGCGCTGAGGAAAGGGTTGGAGGAATTTCTTTATAGAGATAGTTTAATATTAGTTGAATACCACGCCTTTGTAAAGGCTTGCGTATCCTTAGAAAACAATCTCTATCGATGAGAATTTCATTTTGCAATTTCTTTCTCATTACTTTATTCATCACATCGGTCGTTAATTCCTCTAAGTATGCTTGATCTTCATGCAAGTTCTCGCTAAATTGTTGAAACTTTTCATGTACAGCTGCGTTTTCTTGCTTTAAAAATGGCAAAACGTAATGGCGAAACCGATTTCTCGTGTACGAGTCTTTCTCATTACTCGGATCAATCCGAGGGGTAAGCCCATGTAGCTTACAATAGCGATTGATTTCTTCTTTCGTTACGGCTAGGAATGGCCTAATAATAAATCCATCCGCATATGGCCGCTTGGGCTGCATCCCTGCGTATCCACTCATCGTACTACCTCGGACCATTCGCATTAACATCGTTTCAATCTGATCATCTCCGTGATGTCCTAATGCAAGAATATTTGCTTTGTGCTTCTTCATAACATGAGTAAAAAATGTATAGCGGCATTCTCTGGCTGCTACTTGAGAAGATAACTTTCTTTCCTTCTGATAGGCAGTAACATCAATCTGCTTCGCCTCACATTTAATATTCAATTGTTTGCAGTAGTTCTGCACATATTCCATATCTTGCTGTGACTCTTTGCCCCGGAACATGTGATCAACATGCGCAGCAATAATCGTGAGAGATTTTTGCTCTTTCAGACTCCATAAGAAATGCAGCAGTGCCAAAGAATCAGGACCACCAGAAATACCTACAACCACCGTAGAGCCTGCGGATAATAACTGATGTTTTGTCATAAAATTGTTCACTTGCTTTTCCATAGGAATGACTCATCCTTATAATGTACACGCAATAATGTATCATTAATTTACTTTATACGAATGACTATAAGGAAAGTTTCACAATTTCTCCAAACTTTATAGCACTTGAATAAATAGATACAAAATATAAATCAACATTACAGACGTACAAAGTAGTAGCGTCTCTAACACGTGAGAACGCTTCTTCTTTACTTTAACACGAGGGGCAGACGGTTGACGAACGTTTTGAGGCTTTGTTCCTTTACTTTTTGCCCCTCTTCTTTTTTCGATCGATAACACCTCTGTTTTCATTTCTTTAGCTGACTTATACTTTCCCGTAACCGCTTGATACAAAACGTCTCCGAAAGGTTCCAACTGCTTTGTTGTTAATATAAATTGTTTTAATTGTTCAGCCGGTTTGTCTGTTTTATTAATTCGCTTGCCATAAGCTGCGTGAATCAAAACCATGGATACGGCAAACAAATCATAGGTCGGTTCTGCTTTTCGGGAGCCAAGCCCCCAGTGCGCTCGATCATAAAAGTCGGTAAATTCTTTTATTGACCGCCCTTGCAGAGTTGTTCCCCCAACGTCAATCCATCGAACTTTTACAGGGTTAGATGTTACGACCAGGTTTTCTGGTTTTAAATCGCCAAATACCCACCCTTCTTCATGAAGGTTTTCTAAGTCTGTTAAGAGCTGACTTGCAAATACTTGCAGCCATTCTGTCCCTCTTGTTGAGATAAAAGAAAGGAGAGGCTGCCCTTTCACATACTCCATTACATAGAAAGAAAGAGCGTGAGAACCATAGCTCCAATCATCTACATCCAGCAAGCACGGTCCTAGCACTTTGTCTTTGACTTGAGACAACTTTTTTAATACATTCACTTCTGCTGTAACGGACATGTTGGAAAAGCTTATTTTTAACGCCGCTAGCGTTCCGTTGACTAATTGAACCAAGTAGACAACTCCAGTTGCTCCCACGCCTAATTTCTCAAGAATTTTATAATGGACGTGATGCCATTTCCCTTGAATTTCTGTTCCCGGAGATAGGTTACATACCTGATTCTTCAATGTATTGTTCATTATTTTTTAACAACCCTCTCAATGAGCGCTTTTTGGTGAAATAATGAGTAGCCTCTTTGATAGCCGGTCCAGTAGGCGTAATACCTCCTGCTGTTAGTTTTGGGAAAATCGTTGAAAGCGACTCTAATTTTGGATTCCAGTCCATTAGCTTCTCTACATCTTTCTTTTTCCCAGGAAATAAAAAGATTGAAAATTGATTATGCCCCATGCGAGCATTCAAGCTTAACGATAAATCTAACAGCGACTCCTTTACAGTAGGAAGCTTATTTTTCATGCTTCCGCTCATGTCAACTAAAATAAGAATCTCTAAGTCAACCGTTTCGCCAAGCTCATCAACAACTTCCATGATTTCTCCTCGCTTCTCAGGAGATAACTCTTCTAATCTTGAATTAGAGGAACCTAGAATTTGCTGAAGTTCTTTATTTACAACACCTTGAAGTGTTTGCGTCATTGCCTGCCTTGTAACCATTTGAACAGTTTGAGACAGCTGTTTCACGTAAACAATTTGGCTAACGCCACCGCCTGACATGGCAATGCCTTCTATTTCATTCGTGCTTTGCTCATCAATTGTGTCCTCTTCCATCACACCAATAACGTTTACACTAATCCCTTGTTCTTTAGCTAGTGCTGCCATTGCTACCGGATCTTCACCTGTATTCGAACCACCGTCCGTAATTACCAACATCTGTTTCAATGTACCTTTTTTCATAAAAAAATCCCCTCCTCATTATCAGTATTAACATGATAGACGAGGAGGAGATAAAATATACTTCTATCTAACTATTGTGCTTTTTTACGATAAGCGTAAGAAGGAATCGATGACCATTTCGGAGTATTGTGCTGAAGTTTTGCCACAACTACCGTCATATCATCTTCAATTAAACCTGATTTTGTTCGAATAACTTCTTCCATAATTAAGTCTGCAATTTCTTGTGGATCGTTTGTTTGAAGCTCGCCAATTTTTCGCTTCATCCACATTTCATAGTTCTCAACGTGTTTCGGTCCTTCAAATACGCCGTCGCTCATCATAATTAATAAGTCTTCCGCCTTCATTTGTTCATTCACAACATCCACTTCAAATTCTTCAATAATGCCCATTGGCAAATTGCTTGCCTGTATTTTAATAACCTTATCTCCGCGTTTGATGAAGCTTGGCGTAGAACCGATTTTCAAGAAGTTTACATTGGCATCTTGTAAATCAATCATCGCTAAATCTAACGTAGAAAAGATCTCATCGTTTGTACGCAGCGACAAAATAGAGTTAATCGATTTAATTGCAATTGTCTCTTCTATTCCTGTTTGTAAAATTTGTTTTAACAACTGAAGCGTTTCGCTGCTTTCATAGTGGGCACGCTCTCCATTTCCCATGCCATCACTAATAGCTAGTGCATACTTACCGGCATTTAGCTCAATCATGGAATAGCTGTCACCCGATACAAACCCTCCACCTTTAGCAGCATGTGCTACGCCTGTATCAACAACGTATGCTTTTGTACAACCAAACGAAACGTGGCAATAGCCTTGAGGATATTTAGCACATTCTTCGTTCTTTACTACAATACTTTCACCTAAAATATCTGTAAGCATTGGCGCAATAATTTTCTCGCATTCTCCTCTTCCGTGACAATATGGCACCCACATTTCAATATCTACATTTCCAGGTTCTAAGCTATAAATTTCAATTTGATTGATTTCCATCCCAAAGTTGCGAAGAGCTTCTAAAATCTGTTCTTCTTGTACGTTTAAATTTTCGCGCTCTCGCTTAATTTCTTTTGCAAAATTCCCCATGACTTCAGAGACACCGTGAAGCTGTTCTGCTACAATCCTTCTACTTTCTTGAATTTGGGCTTTTAAGTGCTGGTTGGCTTTAAAATACGTAAGTTCATGCTCAATCACATCGATGACTTTTTTCGATTTCACACAATGTTTGTCCATCTCTCGGATTAGCCTTGGATTTTGTTCAAGAGTGCCATTATCAACTTCAAGCATAATTTCCTTCATATATTCATAGGTTGTATCAAACTGCTGTGCCCAGCATTGTTCTTTTTTAAAACAAAATTGGCACGTCCTTTCGGTAACGCTGCTTAAGAAATAATCAACTTCTTTATCCGCACTTGGCTTTTCATCATAAAATCCATTTTGCGTAAAGCTTTTGGAAAGTGCTTGAAAAACATTTGAGAACTGTTCTACGCGATTCGCTGTTACATCTCGGATCTTACGCACGTACTGCTGTTGTTCAAGCATATTTTCAGATGTCCCTGGTACTAGTTTACTTAAGTTTTTCAACACAAAAGATGGGGTTAATAAAAATAGGACAACGGCCGTCAGTGATTCATACAAATTAGTCGTTAGTCCTTGATCTGCCTGAGCATATAGGCCAATTAGCAATGAGCCAACAACCAACCCCAGAGCTGCTCCTAGCTTTTTACCGTCTTTTAAAAGTCCTCCAAGCAAGCCAGAAAAAGCGAGTAAACTCATTTCGTACAAACTAGAAACATTCGCGAAACTTAAAATTAAACCGGTTACGACCCCTACCGTAGCTCCTATCGTAGGGCCAGATACAAACGCAAAAACTAATACTAAGTAACGAGATAATATATGTTCAGCCGAAAGGCCGTAAATCATCCACCCTATTGTCCCGGTCATAACAGATGCCAACAAAATAATAAGGGAAATCACTTCTTCTGTTTTTAATGATTGTTTTCGCTTTCGGTATGAAATTAAAGGCACGCTTTGTAAGAAAATCATTGTTAAGATAAAGCTCAACCCTGCTTCTACTGCCACAAATGTAAAGTCATACATGGTGAATTCCTTGGTAAACACATAAAAAATAGTTAGTTTTGTAAGTAACATTGCGCTAAATACAGTGAACGGCAGCTTCTTTAACGGATCCATTGTCAATATGCCGCTAAATCGATGAATTAGTAAGAAAACAAATAGTGTAGCAAATACGGTACCTCCATTTTGAATGGAAACACTAAATGCCCCTGCCAATACGGCTAAACTTGCTAACGGTGCTTTTTCTTTCTTTATAGCCATTACGGCTGCAAAGAATGGCAAAGCAAATGGCATGATTTTCATTAAAATTAACGCTCGTCCTAATAAAAAACCTACGACTAGCAGCAACAATCCCCATTGAAATAACACCTTTTCCGTTTTCATACCCGCCTTTGTAAATACACGGGACATTTCTAATCTAGTTCGGTTAAATACCGCCTCTGTTGTTGGACTGGCAAAATCTCTTTCCGTCTTTTGCATTCTCCCACCACCCGCTAATTATACTTATTCGTTATTATATCGCGGCGGAAGGTGAAATTTTGTCAAACGGACTAGCAAAATACCTATAATCGTTCGACTATTTTCTAGTATTATATTGAAAACTATACAAAAAGATGTACAATCTTACATAGCGATTTAAAAAATATGAGAGATACTGTTCGCCACGGAGAAGGCCTATGCTCATCATTCTTTTTTAAAAGCAAATAAAAGTCTATAAAAATAACAAAAAAATTATTGACAATAACTCTGCTTTTTTATATTATTATAAATGTCTTTTAGAGAACGTATAATGGCGGTGTAGCTCAGCTGGCTAGAGCGTACGGTTCATACCCGTGAGGTCGGGGGTTCGATCCCCTCCGCCGCTACTCGAATAACGGCCCGTTGGTCAAGCGGTTAAGACACCGCCCTTTCACGGCGGTAACACGGGTTCGAATCCCGTACGGGTCATCAAAAAGCATGTACAACAGTACATGCTTTTTTTCTACTCTTTTTTACATATAAAAAAGCACCTTTTAGATAAAAGGTACTTTCCAAAAACTCGCTATCTATTTGATATAAGCAGCAAGTTAACCGCGTTTTGCACCGCGTCCACCGCGTTTTGATTCGGTATGGCGCTTTAGGGAAGATAAACGTTCTTCACTGTCTTTTAAGAAACGATTCATTTTTTGTTCGAATGTTTCTTTTGTACGGAAATCATTACCGCCACCACGATTGTTATTACGTTGTGGGCGTGAATCACGTGGACGGTCTGAGCGTGGCGCTCTTGCAGGACGCTCTGGTCTTTCTGGACGTTCTGGTTTGTCTACCGCTTTCTTAATTGAAAGACCAATTTTACCATCTTTCTCAACGTTAATTACTTTGACTTCAACTTCATCGCCCACTTTTAAATGGTCGTTAATGTCCTTTACGTAATTATCAGCTACTTCACTGATATGAACCAAGCCTGTTGAACCTCCTGGTAACTCAACAAAAGCTCCAAAGTTCGTAATACCTGTTACCTTTCCCTGTAACTTGCTGCCTACTTCGATTGACATAAAAAAAATGCTCCTCCTTAAATGATAAAAGAAATCAATTTATTATATTATACAAAAAGCAAAAATACACTGTCAACGAACCATACGTTTAGTCTTTTTTTACATTAAAGATAATTTCCCCGTCTTCTGATAAAAAATAATCTCTGCGGGCAATCTTTTTAATATAATCATCGTCATTTAACTTGACGATTTCACCTTTTAACTGTTTTTGCTTGCTTTGTAATTTTGTCAGCTGCTGTTCTAATTTCACCTTCTCAGCTTTTTTGTTCTCAATAGCTGAGGTTTGCGTAATTAAAGCTGATACCATCAATCCACCAATGATTAAGGCCAACACTCCGAAAACAGTCAAACGCCTAATTAAACCGATACGCTTTCGATCTGTATTTTGTTTAATTTGCTCTTGTTTATGGCTATAATCAGTATTTAACTTCGCGACCTTTTTTTTTCGTACCGCACTCATTGAATTAGTCGTCCCCCTTGTTTTTTAAAGTGTTCACCCATGCAACGACTCTCATTATCATATTCTTTGCCCGATTGTAAATTCCTTCTATATACCAAAAACCCATATGTAAAAATCGTTTTACAGGTTTAGGCAACATTCTCCAAAATACGAAAAGAACCCACCTGGCCGGTACGTAAATAAGCTTTAGACAGAATACGAGCAGCTTATGAACAGCTCGGTAGATCCCTAAAGCGACTACAAGTAGAATATGAATAAAGAAGCGGATAGGCTTGACCAAAAAAATATTACTAAGCGTTAAAACACCTCGATATAAACTTAATACGCTCGAGACAGTAAATGTTAATACTTTTAAATACAGTGATTGAAATAAGCTTTGATACGCGGCGAAGCCGCAAAACAAAGCAAGAAACGCATACAAACGCAGTTCTCCTTCATTCACTAAAAACAACACATAAAAAATGAGAAGAGCTTGCACCATCCAAAACAATACGTCATTCACAAATACAAACCATGGGCGTGATTTAGAGCGATTAACAAAGTAACGATAAGTATCGAGAGAAGCGCCTAAACCGCTTCCCATCGATACCATCGCAAGCATTGTATAGAGCTGAATGTTTAAACTCATCGAAACAACTTACTAAAGAATCCTTTAGCCTTCTCCGATTGGTTCTCATCTAAGTAAACTATATCAAAGATTTTTCCTTTTATCGATACAATTCCTTGATCAACGTCTAAATTTTTCATTTGCAGATTTTGCCCTCTAACTGACAAGAAACCCATCACTGTTTCAAGTAAAAATTCCTCATTGTCAAAGCTCTCTACCTGCTTCACACCCGTGATATCTAAGAGACGCCGACCCTTCATCACTAAATCATGATTTGGAGTATGGTCTTTGTTTGAATTGCTTGTTTCGTAAAATTGGCTCATATCTTCATCCCCACCTCATTCATTAAGAGCATTCGCTCTTGTTATCTGTTGTTTAAAACATATGAATAAGAAAGGTGATTTAGAACAAGCCTTCATCAGTTATACTTCAGATGAAATACGCTCTTCTTTGACAATTGAGTACAAATTAGCTGCTTCTTCTTTTTTAGCTGCTTCTTGAAGAGCCTCTATTTTAACGGTAATTTTCTTCGTGCCAAATGTGATCGCTAATTCATCTCCTACTTTCACATTTGTGCTTGCTTTTGCAACGATACCATTAATGGTAATACGGCCCTTGTCTGAGACTTCTTTTGCTAATGTACGGCGCTTAATTAAACGTGATACTTTTAAAAATTTATCTAACCTCATAATTCCCTCACCTTTCTGTTTTACAAACCTGTTTTTTTGGCTTCTTCCCAAAATTCATCTAAGTCTTCTAACGAAAAAGATTCAAATGGTTTTTCAGAAGCTCTCACTTTTTCTTCAATATATTGAAATCGATTTAAAAACTTTGTATTCGTTTTAGCTAATGCAGCTTCAGAGTCAATTTTATAAAATCTTGCAATATTCACTAAAGCAAATAAAATATCTCCAAATTCATCGCTCATTTTTTCTTTATCAGCATGCTGTACTTCCTCTTGGAATTCAGCAAGTTCTTCCTGTACTTTTTCCCACATAGGTTCAACTTCTGACCAATCGAAACCAACTTTTGCAGCTTGTTTTTGGTACCCGTGCGCTTTCATTAAAGAAGGCATAGCTCCAGGTACAGAAGCTAATAAAGAAGAAGGTTCCTCTCCTTTTTCTTCTTTTTTGATTTCATCCCAATTTTTTAAGACCTCATCTGCATCCTTCACGCTCACTTCTCCAAATACATGCGGATGGCGTCTTACCATTTTCTCTGAAACACTGCGAATGACATCATCAATTGAAAACATTCCTTCATCTTGACCGATTTGTGCATGAAGCAATACTTGCAGCAGTACATCACCGAGCTCTTCAATCATATTATCGTCATCTTGGCGGTCAATTGCATCTAATAACTCATAAGACTCTTCTAGCAAATAGCGCTTGAGCGATTCATGCGTTTGTTTTTGATCCCAAGGACATCCGTTTGGCCCTCTGAGCGTGGCAATAATCCTTCTGAATGCGTCAAATTGATGGTATAAAATTGTTTCGTCCGCTACTGGAGGGACATAGATAGTCGTTAAGTTATTGAGCGACATTTCTCTATCTAATTCATACAGCTTGACCGGCTGGATTTTTTCTTCACTGCTTCCCGCTGCCGTTACAATGTAAACGAGATAATCATCAGGAACGTGTTCCATCAACGTTAGCTTTACCTCTGAAGCAACGAACTGATCGTATACTTGAGCAATTAGAACATGACCCGTTAATTCTATTTCGCTTCGCTTTAAATCTGTTCCGTCTAGTAGCTGAAACCCTTCAATAGGATCAATCTTTAGTGCGCCAAAAATTGGGTCTAAGAAGCTTTGTCCCCCTTTAATTTCAACAGGAATGCTGCGTTCTTTTCCTTTTTGTAAAAGTAATTGAACCGTACGTTCCGCCACTAAAGGGTGCCCGGGAACGGCATACACCACTTCTTCTATTGAAGCTTTATCGATTAAATCATTTGATATATGTTCATATACCTCTTCAAATGCATCATGAGATTCGTATACGTCATCATAGGATACATACGTCAAGCCTTCACTTTCTAACTCTTTGATTACAGGATGTTCTTTTGTGCGCATATAAATATGCTTTTCCTGCTGTAGCAAGCGATAAATGCCTACAGGTAGCTGTTCTAAATCGCCTGCTCCTAAACCAATAACTGTTACTTTACCTGTCATTGCTTCACCTTCTTATTTATTTTTTAATACGTATTTAGCTAAAACACTTCCCATTGGAAGTAAACGTAATTCCTCTTCGGTAAAAATACGTTGTTTCATAATGATAAACAAATAAAACAAACCACCTATTAAAACACCAGCTCCTGTTTCAACCACTTGTTTGCTTGTATCTAAACCATTAGACCATACAAAGTGATGTAAACAAAATAAATAGCTTTGCAAAAGAACGACCATTGCTATGCCCGTTATAAAAATACCTCCACTTGCCTTTTTCGGAACAAGAGGTACAGCAAGCTTTTTATACAGACAAAATAGATTGATTGCTGCAACGATAGCGAATCCAGCTGAGGAAGCAATGGCTGCTCCTACGGTTTGAAAATCTGGTATTAGCCAAAGATTCAATATCAGTTTAACCGTCATGCCAGCGATGACGGCTATTACAGGTGCGAAAACAGCTCCCATCCCCTGAAGCACAGCTCCAGCAGTTGCTGCTACGGTTGTAAATATAACTAACAAGCTCAAAATTTGTAAAACGTCCGTTCCGTGGGAGTCACCGTATAAAAGCATATTAATGGGTTTCATCAGCGCAATCAAGCCAAAAGCTGCTCCAACTCCGACTACAAGCGATAGACGGAGAGACAGCTGAACTTTTTCAACCACAAATGACAGGTTCTTTTTCGCAATGGCTGAAGAAATAACAGGTACAAGTGAAAGCGAAAAAGCTGTACCTACTACTGTACCTAGTTGAATCAACGGAAGCCCGCGGTCGTAAATACCTTTTAAAATTTGCGCTTCTTCTTCAGCCATGCCGTGCGCCGTCAGACTAGAATATAAAGTAAAAGAGTCAATAAGCTGGATAAACAGCAGACCCATACCGCTAATACAAATTAATAAGCCTTGAATAACAAGGATTTTAAATATTCTCTTGATGTCTGCTTTTTTTATGCGTTGAAATATCCCCTTAGAGTTTGTCTTTGTTCTAAAAACAAATAAAAATAAAATAATAAGGGATGTTATACCGCCTGTTATAGAACCAAAAATAGCTCCCGCCCCTGCAGTATATAAATCATAACCATGTTGGATCAAGAAAATAGACAGATACAAAATAGTCCCTACCCGTACAACTTGTTCTGCGATTTGAGACAACGCTGTAGGAAACATATTATGTAATCCTTGATAATAACCACGAATAACAGCAATAAACGGAATAAGTAAAAAGGAAAATGAAATAATTTGAATGAGAACCGTTAACTTACGATCTCCCATCCACTCGGCAATCGTTTCTGCGAAAATATATTCAAACGCAAATATCGTGCAGCCTACTACAAACAAAAAAGCAAATGAAACTTGAAGTATTCCTCGGATTTCCTTTCTCCGATTTGTTACTGCATACTCAGCTACTAACTTTGAGATAATTACAGGGAAACCATATGTACCTAGCTGTAGCGCAATTCCATATAGCGGATAAACTTGCTGATAGATATAAAACCCTATATCTCCCGCAATATGGTGATATGGAATACGATAAGTGGCACTTAAGATTTTCGTAAATAAACCTGCGAGCGTTAAAATAATAGCGCCGTTAAAAATAGAATAGAGCTTTGATTGTTTCTGCATTCCTACACCTTTCACCTGCAGCTTGTAATTATGTGAACAGCTCTTTTTATTAGCCGCTAACCGCAATAGGATAGAGCTTTGTTCTTATAAAACATCCTGCACTTTCCAATAAATAAAATACCGTACCATTATATCATGTTCTCTTTATTTCTAAGGTAAGACAGCATGAAAAAAGGCAGCAGAAACTGCTACCTTTTCATTAAATAATGTAAAATAAAGATAATTACGCTTACTGCTCCATTTGACGAGATAAGAAGCTAGCTGCCGTTTCGGCTGCTTTATGCTCTACTTCACCAAGAGACTTCTCTTTTGAGAAAATGACAACGGCTCCAATCGGATCTCCATTTGCAATAATCGGACCGATTGTGTAAGAAGAAATATTTTCTTCGTATCCATCGACAAATTCAAGGTTTTTCCCATCAGTTACTAAAGAAGAACTGCGACTTTCCATAACAGATTCTACTAAAGAACTAATGTTTTTATTTAAGTATTCTTTTTTAGAGCTTCCTGCTACCGCAATAAATACATCGCGGTCACAAATAAGCACAGGATGACCTAAGCTATCGTATAGCGCTTCGCCATACTCTTTTGCAAAATCTCCCAGTTCACTAATTGGCGAATATTTCTTTAAAATAACTTCTCCATCGCGATCGACGAAAATCTCTAGCGGGTCTCCCTCTCGGATGCGAAGTGTTCTTCTAATTTCTTTTGGAATCACAACGCGACCCAAATCATCAATACGACGAACAATACCTGTTGCTTTCATTCATTGAAGCCTCTCTTTCATATGATGATTAAAATAGTTGGTGAATATCACTGATGGCTATATGATAAAAGGTTCACCTTTGTTGAGGTTAGTATTCTTCACTCTACAACTTCTATTCACCAACCATCTCTTTTTTTGTTAAAAAGTGTGCTTTTATTAAAAAAATGTCCAAAAAACCGCCAAAACATGGGGATTTGGGTATTTTTATTTCGGCTATATAAAAAGAAGGCTCAAAAATGAGCCTTCTTTTTAATTCGTAACTTGTTCTTTTTTAACAGTCGCTACTCCTTTTACTAACTGATACACAATATTGAGCCATTCTTTTTGAGCAAGTCCTTTTACGTTAACCACTAATTTTACTTTCTTGCCTTCCATACCTAAGCTGACCATTCTGCCAAATTGATCACCTAGCATGAATAATTTTTGGCCGTCTATCGTTGAGCTCGCTTCTTCAGACAGCAGAATAGAAATTTCTTGTTTTGACTGAAGAATAGATTCTACTAAGTTCTGCGTTGCATATACTTTTGTTTCAGCTACTTTAAACAAATACTCAACCTCAGCCGGATACTCTCCAAAACGATCAATCATTTCATCCTGCAATTCTTGAATATCCTCTAGTGCTTCAATTCCTCTAAAGCGCTTATACATCTCAATTTTCAAGCGGCCGTCTGTAATGTACTGATCAGGAATATACGCATCTAAGTCCAGATTCATTTCCACATTAAATTTTACACTTTCTCCATCAGACCCGCGTCTTTCCTCTATCGCTTCTTTAAGCATTTGTGAGTAGAGATCAAAACCGACAGAATCGATAAATCCATGCTGCTGAGCACCCAGTAAGTTTCCAGCGCCACGTATTGAAAGATCACGCATAGCAATTTTAAAACCAGAACCTAATTCGGTGAATTCTTTAATAGCTTGCAGACGCTTTTCAGCTACTTCTGTCAGTACTTTGTCTTTATGATACGTAAAGTACGCATATGCCACGCGATTTGAACGACCTACGCGCCCTCTTAATTGATACAGTTGTGATAATCCCATCTTATCAGCATTATTGACAATGAGCGTATTTACATTTGGAATATCTACTCCCGTTTCGATAATGGTTGTACTCACAATCACGTCATATTCGCCTTCTAAAAAGCTTAAGATAACCGCTTCGAGTTCGGTTTCATTCATTTTTCCGTGGGCATACGTTACCCTAGCATCAGGGACGAGCATCGAAATTTCTTCTGCTTTTCGTTCAATATCTTCTACGCGATTATATAAAAAGTAAACTTGGCCATCACGCGCTAACTCACGCTCAATCGCTTCACGAACTAAAACCGGATTATACTCCACTACATATGTTTGAACCGGAAAACGATTTTCAGGAGGCGTTTCAATAACAGACAAATCCCTTACGCCCAACATAGACATATGTAATGTTCGTGGAATAGGTGTTGCTGTAAGTGTAAGGACATCAACGTTTGCTTTCATTTGCTTAATTTTTTCCTTGTGCGTTACACCAAAACGCTGCTCTTCATCGATAACTAACAATCCTAAATCTTTATAAATCACGTCTTTAGATAGTAAACGATGTGTACCAATCACCACATCTACGGTCCCATTTTTTAGCCCTTTAATTGTTTCTTGCTGCTGTTTACGACTGCGAAAGCGGCTCAATAGCCCAATGTTTATTGGATAGTCTTGAAAACGCTCACGGATGGTTTCATAGTGCTGCTGAGCTAAAATAGTGGTTGGCACTAAAATAGCCACTTGTTTTCCATCTGTCACAGCTTTAAATGCAGCACGAATGGCTACTTCTGTTTTTCCATATCCAACGTCTCCACAAAGCAAACGATCCATTGGTCTTTCATGTTCCATATCCTTTTTAATTTCTTGTACAGAACGAAGCTGATCTTCGGTTTCTTGATAAGGGAAAGCTGTTTCAAATTCTCTTTGTAAATCGCCATCCGGGGAAAATGCATAACCTTTACTTGCTTCACGCTCTGCATACAGTTTAATTAAGTCATCAGCGATGTCTTGAACAGAAGACTCAACTTTTCGTTTCACTTTCTTCCAGTCATTTCCGCCAAGTTTATATACTTTTGGCTCTTTCCCTTCAGAGCCTACATATTTTTGTACTTGATCAATCTGTTCAACAGGAACGTACAGCTTGTCAGAGCCTTCATATTTGATATGGATATAATCTTTATGATTACCGTTAATCTCTAACGTTTCCATTCCTAAATAACGGCCAATACCGTGGTTCACGTGAACGACATAGTCACCTACGTTTAACTCTGAATAGCTTTTAATACGTTCTGCATTGGAAAGCTTTTGACGACGCTTTGATTTCTTTACCCGTTTTTTAAACAATTCTTCCTCGGTTAAAACAGCTAATTTTTGCATCGGCAGTTCAAAGCCCATTTGTAAATCGCCTTCAATAATTTGAACAAGACCTGGCACAAGCTGACCATTTCCATCTAAAATAGATGAATCAATATCATAATCTGCTAGCACACCTTCAAGTTTTTTCACGCGCTCTTTATCTGCTCCTAAGAGGACTACCGTATAATTAGCATTTTTCCAACGTTCAATTTCACTTTTTAATAAGTTCATTTGGCCGTAAAACTGCTGCATCTGCTTACATGAAATATTAATAATATTTTGCGGACTCGTATACGATACGTGCTTCAAAAATAACGATAAGTATAAAAACTGATGTTTTGCTCGCTGAATAAGAGATGGGAGCTTATGAGATAATTGAACGTCTCGAACAATTTGCCCCTGTCCTAATAATTCGGTTATCCATTCAGCTTCCTCTGTTTCAAGCTGATCAGACGTTTCTTGAATTCGAGTGGTTTCATCAAAGATGACAAGGCCGCCTTCCGGTAAATAATCTAGTAAACTAGCAGGCGATTCGTAGAAGAATGATAAATACTTGAACATATTTTCAAGAAGCTGACCTTGACGCAGCTGTTCGATTTCACCTTTAATATTTTCTGTTAAGGTAGTTTTTAGCGCTGCGTTTTTTACTTGTTGCAGCGTCGAAGCCAGCTGTGCTTCTAGTTCTTCAATTCCTTGGGCCACTTCATTTTGGTTCACAATGATTTCCGTAGCAGGACCGATTGAAATTTCTTTTAACTGCTCTTGAGAGCGTTGATCCTCGATTGTAAAAGTACGAATGGAATCAATCTCCGTATCAAATAGTTCAATTCGGACAGGTAGCTCTTCTGTTAACGGATAAATGTCAATGATTCCTCCGCGCACACTAAACTCACCCGGAGCTGAAACCATCGATGCCCGCTCATAGCCCAACTCAACTAACCTTTTTAAATAATGATCAACGTCGATGTCAATTCCCATTTGAAACGGCAGCTGTGTTTGCTCCCATCTTGCTTTAGGAGGCAGCAGCTTTCGAATTCCTGCAAGCGGTGTTACAACTACTCCACCTGTATGTTGACTCCAATAATTGAGGACTTCAATTCGCTGAGCCTTTAATTCTGGACTTGCAATCCCCACCTCTGTAGCAACTAAATCGTTAACAGGGTATAAGAAAACGTCTTTTTCCGGTAAAAGATGTAAAAGGTCTTCATACACTTTTTGAGCTTGATATAAATTATGAGTCACTACTAATAAGGGGTATTTTTTATCCTCATTTAAGAGTGCCATTAATACAGATCGAGCTGAACCGGAAATTCCCGTTACTAACTGTTCTTTCAAACCTTCTTCTAAACTGCTGACAACAGCTCCAATTTCTTTATTTTCTTCAAATTGCTGTCTAATCCCTCGCAAAGGAATTCCCTCCTCCCATGATATGTCTAAACTAAACAGAAAAACGCTTTGGTTTGAGACCAAAGCTTTTTATTGTATAAATGTTTCGTACTGATGATAGTCTGGATTTCGTTCTAGCGCTTCTTGACAATCTTCACAAATAATTTTAACCACGATATCTCCACTATTATGGTAGTGAATAAAGTCTTTTCGTTCATCTGCGGTTAGGTGATTAAAACCGAGTGCTTCTGTATTGTGAGCTGTCTTTTCTATCATACCGACTTTTGCGCCACAATGTCTACAGAAATAATGAATAGACATACAAATCCTCCCAAATCTTTTAGTGTTAGTATGGACGATTGAGAGAAATTTTATTCTACTTAATTATAGCGATTCATTACTTCTAAGAACGGTTTACCTAAAAAATCTTCACTCGCTTGTACAGACGTTTTCATCGCTTCTTCCATATGAACCATTTCATCTTCTGTAAAGCGCCCTAGTACGTAATCAACTACTTTCATACCGTTTTTCGGACGATCGATTCCAATACGAATTCGGTTAAACTCTTGGGTTTTTAAATGCTGAATAATTGATTTTATTCCGTTATGGCCACCCGGACTTCCTTTTGTACGCAATCTTACTTTTCCGCACGGTAAATCTAAGTCATCGTAAATAACAAGCAAGTCTTCGACGTCTATATCAAAATAGTCCATTAACGGGCGAATACTTTCTCCTGATAAATTCATATATGTTAGAGGCTTTAATAATATGACTTTTTCTCCTTTTATTATACCTGTTCCATATATTCCGTTAAACTTTGTTTTATCTAATGAAATCATAAACTGTTCAGCAATTTTATCAATTGCCATAAATCCTATGTTATGACGGGTACGGTCATATTCTTTTCCAGGATTCCCTAAACCAACGATTAATTTCAAAATAGATACTCCTTTCCACTCTATGTAAGTTGTACATAATAGGTAAATGTCTTTAATGTTTTACATTACTATATAGTATCACTTTTATTATAATCAATTCACACAAAAAGACGTAACCTTTTGGTTACGTCTTTTTATATTATTCTTCGTTATCTTTTTCTTTTGTTGCTTCAACATCGCCTTCAGCATCCTGAACTTCGCCGCTGTCTGGCTCTTCTTCCTGTTGAGGAGGTAGTACAGAAGCAACTGTATCT
Source organism: Priestia sp. SIMBA_032 (assembly GCF_046535215.1). NCBI lineage: Bacteria > Bacillati > Bacillota > Bacilli > Caryophanales > Bacillaceae > Priestia > Priestia sp. SIMBA_032. The sequence goes on from NZ_JAWRXD010000025.1 coordinate 28,887, forward strand.
TCTGCATTATGCGTAATTTCTAGCTTCTTATCTACCTTAATATCCCCTACTGTGATTGTATCATTAATTCCCAAATCTGATACATCTACATCAATAGATGATGGGATATCTTGCGGCAAGCCTTTTAATGAAATTTCATATAGAGACTGCTGTAATACGCCGCCTTCTTTTGTTCCTTTTGCTTCTCCTACTAGAGATAAAGAAACTTCAGTATCAATTTCTTTCTTCATGTCGACCACTTGGAAATCGGCGTGGACAATTTCGTTTTTTAATGGATCGGTTTGAATATCATGTAACATTACGGAATATTTTTGCTTTTCCACTTGTAATGTTAACACTCCATTGCGTCCTGCTTCACGAATAGTCTTAATAAAATCAGCACTGTTTAAGTAAATAGGTGTGGATTCTGTTTTATTTCCGTAAACAACCGCTGGGAAGTTTCCTTCGTCGCGAATCTTTCTATTTGTAGAATTTTTGAAATCCGTTCTTTTATTTGCTTGAATTGAAATACTCATTTTATTCACCTTCCAGTATGTTTTCTACTTAAAATGTACCCTTTTTAGAAGGTTGCTAAACATGAAACTCAGTTTGAACAGTAATATATCTCTGTTCATTCCATCCAAAGCGCTTTAAAATCAAGGGTTGGCACATTTAAATTTTTTCAAAAAAACCTCTTTCCAAATGGAAAGAGGTTCTGTTTATCAATCAAATAATGTACTAACTGATTGCTCTTCGTGAACACGAATAATCGCTTCACCGATTAACGGAGCTACTGAAAGTTCTGTTACTTTATCAATTTTCTTATCTTCTGTTAAAGCAATAGAGTTTGTTACAGCTAGCTCTTTGATTGTAGAATTTTGAATACGCTCAATCGCAGGGCCTGAAAGCACTGGGTGTGTACAACAAGCATATACTTCTTTTGCACCTGCTTCAATTAATGCACTTGCACCAATTGTAATTGTACCAGCTGTATCAATCATGTCATCAATCAAGATTGCTGTTTTTCCTTCCACTTGTCCAACAATGTTCATAACTTCTGCTACGTTTGGACGTGGGCGACGTTTGTCAATGATAGCGATCGGCGCTTTTAGACGTTCCGCTAAACGGCGAGCACGCGTTACGCCACCGTGATCCGGAGATACAACAACAACGTCATCAAGGTTTTTACTCTTGAAGTATTCACCTAAAATTGGAACACCTACTAAATGGTCAATTGGAATATCGAAGAAACCTTGAATTTGAGGAGCATGTAAATCTAATGTGATAATACGAGTAGCTCCCGCTTTTTCAATGATATTTGCTGCTAACTTGGCAGTGATTGGTTCACGTGCACGAGCTTTACGATCCTGACGAGCATAGCCATAGTAAGGCATAACGATGTTAATTGTTTTAGCTGATGCACGTTTTAATGCATCAATCATAATTAATAATTCCATTAAGTGTTCGTTAACTGGAGCACTTGTTGATTGAATGATAAATACATCACAACCACGGATACTTTCTTCAATGTTAATTTGAATTTCACCGTCACTAAAACGATCAACCGAACATTTACCTAATTCCACACCAATTACTTTTGCGATCTCTTCAGCTAAAGCCTTGTTTGAATTTAGCGTAAATAACTTTAAATTTTCATCAGCATATACATTTGACATTTTATTGTGAAACCTCCGTCAGGATTTTTTATTAATATCAAGCTTTTCAGCATAGTTTTCTTTATTTACTTGTTTCGCACGAGCAATTGATAATGCTTTTCCTGGCACATCATCCGTTACGGTTGAACCAGCTGCAACATAGGCGCCTTCACCAATTGTTACAGGTGCAATTAAGTTTGAGTTACATCCTACGAATGCCCCATCTTCAATCTTTGTTAAAAATTTATTTTTCCCATCGTAGTTAACTGTAATAGATCCGCACCCTAAGTTTACACCTTTTCCGACCTCTGCGTCTCCAATATAACTTAAATGAGAAGCTTTGCTACCTTTGCCAAAAGATGCTTTTTTAATTTCTACAAAGTTTCCTACGCGCACTTCATCTCCAATTAATGATTGAGGACGAATATGTGCAAATGGGCCAATTGTGACTTCGTGACCAATTTCACTATCGTGAGCAACAGAATGGCGAATAGAAGTATTATTACCTATTTTGCAGTCTTTAATTTCACTGTTAGGTCCTACTTCACAATTCTCTCCAATTACAACTGTTCCTTGAATAACCGTACCAGGATAAATAACCGTATCTCTGCCAATGACAGCATCTGCTGAAATGTACGTGTTAGAAGGATCCACAATCGTCACTCCATTTAACATATGCTGCTTGTTGATGCGCTTTTTCATTGTTTCTTCTGCCTGAGACAGAGCAAATCGATCATTAACGCCTAATGTTTCAGCAAAATCGGATGTTTGATATGCAGAAATAATTTGACCTTCATTTTTTAGAATTTCGATAACATCAGGTAAATAGTACTCTCCCTGTACATTATCATTTGAAACTTTTGAAAGTGTCTCAAATAATTTCTCATTATCAAAACAATACGTACCAGTATTAATTTCCTGTACAAGACGCTCTTGTTCTGTCGCATCTTTATGTTCAACAATCTTTTCAACAGAGCCTTGTTCATTTCGAATGATACGTCCATATCCTGTTGGATCTTCTGCATGAGCCGTTAAAATAGTTGCCATTGCATTTGTTGCTTCATGATGCTTTAATAAAGATTCAATTGTTTCAGCTGTAATAAGCGGAGTATCTCCACATACAACAATTGTCGTACCTTTTTCATGTGCAAGTAAAGATTCTGCTTGCATTACTGCATGAGCTGTTCCTAACTGCTCTTCTTGTAAAGCAAATAAGCTTTTATCTCCGACATGTGATTTCACTTTTTCGGCACCGTGACCTACAACTGTAATTAAATTTGTTAAATCTAAGCGTGATAACTGATCAATTACGTGTTGCACCATCGGTTTGCCACACACAGGGTGTAACACTTTGTATAAAGATGACTTCATACGTGTACCCTGACCAGCTGCCAATATGACTGCATATCTTTTTGACATAACAGGCCTCCAATTTTACCTTTTTATCCATTAAGAATATTATATCAAAAATGACAGCATTTCAAGGAATCATTTATAAGTCATGAATTTTATTTTTTGGTAATGCTAAAGTTTTACAAAGGTGTTAAATTATATAAGTGGTAATCAAAAAGAAAAGAGCCTACTTTTCAGTAGACTCTTAATGTATCATATGTTTACGAAGCACCCGCTTCTTCGAATTCAACTTCTACCTCACCTAAACGATGATATTCTGCTAACACAGCATCTTGAATCTTTCCGCGAGTATTTGAATTGATTGGATGTGCAATATCACGGAACTCACCATCCGGTGTACGTTTACTTGGCATGGCTACAAATAAGCCATTATTACCATCAATCACACGAATATCATGAACAACAAATTCACCATCTAATGTGATTGAAGCAATCGCTCTCATACGTCCTTCAGTGTTCACGCGGCGTAATCTTACGTCAGTTACTTCCATCTTGTTCACCACCTTTTTCTATGCGAAGCTTTACATACTTAATTCCACAGAATTTTGTATTTTCCTGCTATTCAGAAAAAAATTTTAGAAAATTTTCGCAAAAAAAGTGAACAATTGGAAGTTACTTGCTTTTTATTAGAAATTTGTTAATTTAATTACCCTTTAACAAGCGCAATAACTTCAATTTCAACCAGTACATCTTTAGGTAGTCTCGCTACTTCTACACATGAACGTGCTGGCTTATGGTCCCCGAAGTAGTCACCATAGACTTCATTTAACGCTGTGAAGTCGTTCATATCTTTAATGAACACGGTTGCCTTTACAACTGTATTTAGAGAAGCTCCAGCTTCTTCAAGAACTGCTTTTAGATTTTCAAATACTTGAGTAGCTTGTACTTGAACATCGCCTTCGACCAACGTACCATCTGGACGAAGTGGAATTTGACCTGAACTGTAAAACAAGTTATTCACAACAATTCCCTGTGAATATGGACCAATAGCTTGCGGTGCATTTTTTGTTTGAACCTGTAACATATGTTCCTCTCCCTTACTTGATCAAATATATTTTAAGTAATTGCCTTCTTGTACACGAATTTGTTTATCTTTAATATTTACATCTGTTAATTGTACAAGAGACACATACTCATCCACTAAACGTTCTTCAATATCTTCTGATTCTACTAAAACTCCAATACCAGCAACAGTTGCATCGAACTCTTCAAGCAAACTAACCATTCCATTTACAGTGCCGCCAGCTTTCATGAAATCATCAATGATGAGTACATTTGACCCCACCGCTAAACTTCTTTTAGCTAACAGCATCGTTTGAATGCGCTTAGATGAGCCTGACACGTAGTTAATACTAACGGTCGATCCTTCAGTTACTTTACTGTCTCTGCGCACAATAACAACGGGCACGTCTAAATACTGAGCAACTGCATACGCAATAGGAATACCTTTTGTTGCTACAGTCATCACAACATCGATTTTGCGGTTAGCAAAAAGCGATGCATACAAGCGACCGATTTTATTCACAACGCGGGGGTTCCCTAAAATATCAGTTAAATATAAATATCCACCTGGCAATAAACGCTCAGGTTTTTCAATCAACCCACATAATTCTTGAACAAGCTGACCAGCTTCTTCATTCGTCATCTTTGGAATGAATTTAACTCCGCCGGCAGCCCCTGGTAGCGTAACCAAAGTTCCGATACCCTGCTGTTCAAAAGTTTGTTTAATAATCGCCATATCTTCGCTAATCGATGATTTTGCGGAATCATATTTATCTGCAAAATACGTAAGAGGGATAAGGCGCTGAGGGTTTTGAATGAAATAGTTGGTCATATCAATTAATCGTCCACTACGTCGAAACTTCATAACATCCTCCTGAAAATCCGAATATTGTAATGTAAATATAACATTAACATACGGATTTATTCAAGCGTTATTCGTTCACCTAGTAGCCTAACTGCATAAACTTTATCACAAAAGCCACGTAATCCATTATAAATGCGATGCATACGTGAATCATGCTGTACAAGTCCAAATACAGTTGGCCCACTGCCGCTCATGAGCACAGCATCGGCGCCAAAACGCTTTATTTGTTCTTTAATGAGAGCTACTTCCGGATGCATTTTCAGCGTTACTGCTTCCAATACATTTCCTACAAGGCTACACATTTGATCATAATTTCCTGATTGTATGGCGTGAACCATCTCATCTACTTTAGGATGATCCATCTCTTCAATTTTTAAGTTTCGATATACATCTGCTGTAGAAACACCTATTTCAGGCTTAGCCAAAATCACCCAGCAGCTTGGAGGTGCCTCAATATGCTCTACAATCTCTCCGCGTCCTGTAGCAAGAGCTGTCCCTCCGTACACGCAAAAAGATACGTCAGAGCCAATCTCAGCCCCTATTTCTGCAAGTGTGTCTAATGATAAACCTAATTCCCATAACGTATTTAAACCGCGTAATGTAGCAGCCGCGTCACTGCTGCCTCCAGCTAATCCAGCAGCTACTGGAATATGTTTATCAATTAATATATTTACACCTTTTGAAATGTTATAACGTCGCTTCAAAATCTGCGCTGCCTGATAAGCGAGATTTCGCTGGTCATCTGGAACAAAGCGATTATGAGAATAGATAACAATTCGTCCATCTTCACGGTCAGAAAGTTCAATTCTGTCCGCTAAATCAATTGTTGTCATAATCATCTTAACTTCATGGTAACCATCTGGACGTTTATGTAACACATCAAGTGACAAATTTATTTTAGCCGGTGCTTTCACCATTAATTTCAACTTACTTCACCTACTTCATCTTATCGAGTTTAACGCTATTTTATCATAAAATGAACAAGATATAGCTGTTCATTTAAACATCTTTGTTTAATCCTCTGTTTTATCTTTCATTTTGGGACAAAAAAACCGAAGCGGTTATACACTTCGGTTTTCCTCGTTTCACTTTAAATAGTCGTATAAGCATTGATTTTCACTATGCTATTGCTTTAGCTGCTGCTGTGCAAGCTCTACAGCTCGCTTCACCATATTGCCTGCGTCTTTTGCCCGAATAGAGCCCCAGCCTTCTGCTTGTACAGTATCGTAAAAACCAAGTTCTTTAGCCAGTTCTTCTTTCAGCTTCGATGACATAATCCCTCTACGCCTTGACATTGCACATGGCTCCTTTACGTATAAAATGAAATTTCAACCTGAATCTCCTCGCTCTTTTACATAAGAAATGCGAGGACGATATGTATAGTATGTATAAAAAATAATGCATATATAATTTGAAAAAAAGACCAATAAAAAAGCAGTAAACCAATGTCCACTGCTCATCACCACTTGCTATATTGCCTATGTCATTCTTAGAAAAATTTTAGTTGCACTGTTTCCGTTAACACATCTGCGTAACTATACGAAACGCGCTCCAAAGAGTTTTCCTCTTGATCTAATTCAACGATAAAAACAGATGGGTACGTTTCTGTTAATACACCTGAACGTTCTACTGTTTTTCTACGACCACCGTTTGCTTTTAAAGTTAATCGTTGGCCTAGGTGCAAATCCAGCGCTTGCTTAATATCAGACAAAGTTTTCGCCATATTGGTCCACCTCACTATGTATAGTGTAACACATGTTAGAAAAATAGTCAAAAACATAAAATTATAACAATCTATCTCTAATTGTGTCAATAAATAATTTTCAACATGAATCTACATTTCGCTGTTAGTATGCTCGTTTTTCAACGAAATATGTATATCTTTAGCAAATATTGAAAATGATTTTGTGTAATTAAGCGTATACTTTGGCTTCATACGAAAAAACAACTGGTTGCACATCATGCGTGTACATGCTGTAACCAGTTGTTTTTATTTCTACTCATCGCTTTCATAAGGCATGCCCGTGCGAAGCAGCCCTTTTGTTTCTACTCCTCCTAAACCTTTAGCACCCGTTAATGTATTACGTAAGACGTCCCATACATTAATACGATCCGTGAAAGGAGTAAAACTTAGTTTTGCTACTACATACACAGGGTCAAGAGCATGAATATTTACACGTGAAGGTGAACTAGCAAAGTTTGCTCCAGCTTGAATCAATAATTCAAAATGCGATTGACAGGCACCTGCAAAAATCACCAGCTGATCTAAATTACCAACTCTTTTTCTTGCTTCTTGGACTGTTTGAATATAGTGCTTGGAATGTCTATAAGCAAGGAGATCATCTTTATTTCCTTTTCCTTTGGAATAGGCATCATGACCTGTCAGCACTAGAATATCGGGTCTTACTTCCTCAATTAGCTTTCCAACCTTCTCAGGCATTTCTGACTCAACGCAATGAACACCATAAACAGGAACACCAATTTTTTCGTAAACCAACAAACATTTACGTAAATAATTAGGGTCTCCGTCTACGTGCAGGACCTTTCCTGGAATTTGAAATAAGCGATGTGAATGGCTGTATCCATTTGTCATGCTATATTCAGTTTTCTCTCGAACGAGCCGATAATCCTGTTGAATAAGCTCCAAGGATCTTTCTAAAAGTTCTTCTTCTTGTTTTTTTCTTTGATCCTGTTCTTTAGCATCCACAACCTCTAGATCTGTACAAGGAGCGTCCGCAATCAACCGAACGTCTTCTCCTATTAAAGTCGCATATTTCCCCGCTTCGCTGTCATTAATAGCTATAACACGAAAAAGCAAATCTCTTTGATAAGAAGGTCGTGTAACTATATCACCAATTTTGATGTTCATATGCTTCACTCCGTCTTTGCTACTTCAAAAATAAATTCTCTTCATAGCCTATGACTTCATGATAAAAATGTGATAATTTAGCGAAATGATTTTAAAAGTTGATCACTTAGCTTTCCAAATTCTTGAATAGATAACGTTTCGCCTCTTCGTTTCGGATCAATTTCAGCAGTTGAAAGTGCTTGCTCAATGTCCGCTTTTTTCTGCTTTCCATTTGGCAAGTTGTTCACTAGATTGTTTAAAATTGTTTTTCGACGCTGTCCGAAACTTGCTCGTACAACTTGGAAGAAGAATGCTTCATCTTGGACTTCTACCGCTGGCTTCGGTCTTCTTAACAATCGAATAACAGCTGAGTCTACATTAGGTTGCGGATTAAACACTGTTTTAGGCACAATCATAACCGTCTCAGCCTCTGTATAGTATTGGATAGCAATAGAAAGTGAACCGTACTCTTTTGTTCCCGGTTTAGCTGCTATACGGTCAGCAACTTCTTTTTGAAGCATAACAACGATTCCACGTACGGGAATTTGCTCTTCTAATAATTTCATCAAAATGGGTGTCGTCACGTAATACGGTAAATTCGCAACGACCATTAAATCTTCTATATTTTCGAATTCTTGTTCGAGCGTCCCTTTTAAATCCGCTTTTAACACATCTTGATGAATAACTTTTGCATTTGAGTAAGGAGAAAGAGTATCAGCTAAAATCGGAAGCAAACGCTGATCGATTTCAAATGCCAGCACTTTTTTTGCGCGCTTTGCTAGCTGTTCAGTTAAGGCTCCGATACCAGGTCCAATCTCAATAGCTCCCGTTTCTTCTGTTATTTCCGCATGATCAACAATACGATGTAAAATGTTCGTATCAATTAAAAAATTTTGTCCCAAACTCTTTTTAAATGTAAAACCGTATTTCTTTAAAATTTCCTTGGTTCGATTAGGCGTTGCAATATCTTTTAACACGATCCCTTTTCCTCCTTATTTATCTGCTCAACAGCTCTGATAAAGTCCTCTTTTGAAATTTGGAACATCTGTAATCGTTTGTGGAGCTGCTTTCCGTTGGCATAACCAATTTTTAATAACTTCCCTATTCTTTCACGTCGAGACTTGGCTTTACTATCTCCTATCAAACGAGCTACGATTAAATCCTCTTGAGAAATCTCCATAGCTGCCCCCATCCACTCTTGCTTCACATCTTTTAGTGCTTTTTGAATAGATGCAATAGAAGCATGTTCAACTCCAATACCTTTGCCATTTTTAGGGCGAGCCTCTTCTTTATCTAAGAATGCATGTTTACATCCGGGAACACGTTCTGAAACAATATTTCGAATTCGCTGTCCTGGATAATCTGGATCTGTAAAAATAATCACGCCTCGTGTTTTTTGAGCTAATTTTACTTTCTCAATGGTTTCTTCATTTACAGCTGATCCATTTGTCTCAATGGTATCCGCATCCACTGCACGTTTAACTGCTACAGTGTCATCTCGGCCTTCTACTACAATAATTTCTTTAATCTTCATTACTTCCTCCAAAACATTCAGTTTTGTTCATTTGCTTTTCAGTAAAAATGAAATGCTCGTTGCGCACATCATTTTTCTTCTATGAAATCAACGTTTTATCTTATTATCCACTAAATTAAAAAACATCTACCTGTTATTTTAACTGAAAAAGGCAGAGGATAACATTCTCCTCTGCGCCTATCTTTACTTTAACACGAAAATGATTGTTATATGAGAAAAAGTTTTAATCATTAATGCCAAATAGCTTTTTAGCGTTAGCCGTTGTAATATCAGCTAATTCTTCATACGTTATCCCTTTTAACTCTGCAATTTGCTCTGCTACGTATGAAACATAACCAGGTTCATTGCGCTTGCCGCGGAATGGATGAGGAGTTAAATAAGGACAGTCTGTTTCAATTAATAGTTTATCTAAAGGAAGCTCTGCAGCAACTTCTTTTGGTTTTTTCGCATTTTTAAAAGTAACAGGTCCACCAAACGAAATATACATATTCATATCCATACACTGCTTCGCTACTTCAATACTGCCCGTGAAGCAATGCATAATCCCGCCTACTTCCTCTACGTGCTCTTCTTTTAAAATGGTTACCACGTCTTCCGTTGCATCACGATTATGAATAATGATAGGTAATTTCACTTTGCGAGCTAAGCGAATTTGACGGCGAAATACGTCCTTTTGAACCTCTTTAGGTGATTTATCCCAATGGTAGTCTAATCCCATCTCTCCTAAAGCCACAACTTTAGGATGCTGAGCTAACTCTTCAATCCAAGCTAAGTGCTCATCCGTCATATCAATTGCATCTACTGGATGCCATCCTACACTAGCATAGATAAAGTCGTACGTTTCAGCTATTTGAATAGCTTTTTTGATGGTAGGTTCATCAAACCCAACAACCACCATGTTTTGAACACCTTTTTCTAACGCACGATTAATTACTTCTTGCAAATCGTCTTCATACTGTTCTGCGTTTAAATGAACATGTGTATCAAATAACATCTAATCGATCCTTTCCATGAATAAAAGGGGGTCCTCGCATGTTACACGTGAAACACCCCTTTTACCTATACTTATTTTATCTTCGTGCCGTTTGCTAAGTTTTGATCTACGCTTGCTAGTGAAAGACCATTCTCATCTTCACCCGCTAAAATCATTCCTTGTGATAGTTCACCGCGCAGTTTTACAGGTTTTAAGTTGGTTACACAAATTACTTTGCGACCTACTAATTCTTCAGGCTTATAAAACTTGGCAATACCTGATACAACTTGGCGTTTTTCATAGCCAAGATCAAGCTGCAGCTTTAATAGTTTATCTGCCTTTTTAACTGGTTCTACTTGCGTAACTTGCGCTACACGAAGCTCTACTTTCATGAAATCATCAATCGTAATCTCTTCAGAAGGCTCTTCCTTCGCAACAGGTTTTTCTTCTTTTGGAGAACTTCCTTGCATCTGCTCTTTAATAAACGCTACCTCTTCTTCGCGATCTAGACGAGGGAACATCGGCTCACCTTTTTCTACTTTTGTGCCTTCTTTAAGCATATTAAAGCGCGTCGTGCTTTCCCACGTTTTTAACACATCTTCTTTTACACCAATCTGAGCAAAAATTTTCTCAGGTGTACGTGTTAAGAATGGCTGTAGTAATACCGCAATGTGACGAATTGATTCAGCTAGATGTGTCATAACAGAAGCAAGTTCTGCACGCTTATTCTCATCTTTTGCTAACGCCCAAGGCTGTGTTTCATCAATGTATTTATTCGTGCGGCTTACATATTGCCAGATAGAAGCAAGAGCCACTGAAAACTCCATATCCTCCATCGCTTCTTCATATTTATTCACTGTATCTTTTTGAGCTTGTACGATAAGTGCATCAAACTCTGTTACATTTCCTTCATAAGTCGGAATAACACCATCAAAATACTTATTAATCATCGCCACTGTACGGTTAACTAGGTTGCCAAGGTCATTTGCTAAGTCAAAGTTAATACGTTCAACAAACGCTTCTGGTGTGAATACACCGTCTGAACCGAATGGAACTTCACGAAGTAAGTAGTAACGAAGGGCATCTAATCCATAGCGGTCAATCAATGTCACTGGGTCTACTACATTCCCTTTTGACTTCGACATCTTTCCATCTTTCATTAATAACCACCCGTGAGCAAATACTTTCTTAGGAAGTGGCAAATCAAGGGCCATCAACATGATTGGCCAATAAATGGTATGGAAACGTACGATTTCTTTTCCTACTAAATGTACGTTAGCCGGCCAGTATTTTCGATAGTTTTCATCATTCTCTGTATCATACCCAAGAGAGGTGATATAGTTAGAAAGCGCATCAATCCATACGTAAATAACGTGTTTTGGGTTACCTGGAACTTTTACCCCCCAATCAAACGTCGTACGAGAAACAGCCAAGTCTTCAAGGCCAGGCTTAATAAAATTATTGATCATTTCGTTTTTACGGGACTCCGGTTGAATAAATGAAGGGTTTTCTTCGTAAAAAGCTAGTAAACGATCTACGTATTTCCCCATTTTAAAGAAATAGGACTCTTCTCGAACGAGCTCTACAGGGTGTCCGCTATCCGGGCTTTTTCCGCCTACAACTTTTCCATTTTCAACGATTGGATCTACTAGTTGATGCTCTGTATAGTACGTCTCATCGGGAACTGAATACCAACCTTCATACTCATCAAGATAAATATCACCTTGTTTTAAAAGGCGCGCGAAAATCTTTTCCACGATTTCTTTATGTCTTGGTTCTGTTGTACGGATAAAATCGTCATAAGAGATATCCATCTTATCCCACAGCTCTTTGATTCCAGAGACAATATCATCTACGTATTGCTGAGGCGTCACGTTTTTCTCTTCTGCTTTTCGCTGAATTTTTTGACCATGTTCATCCGTACCTGTTAAATAACGTACGTCAAACCCTCTCAAACGTTTATAACGAGCCATTGCATCTCCCGCTACCGTCGTGTATGCGTGCCCTATATGTAATTTACCACTCGGATAATAAATCGGCGTAGTAATGTAAAATGTATTATTTCCATCTGCCATGTTCATAACCTCCAACATTCCATTTCAACATTTTAATTTATATGGATGTAATCATATAAACCCTGTCTTCTTATTCTACTATCTATCATACTATTTTACATGATAATTTCAAAACATTCTCTTCCTATATACACAGGAATATGACGGATTCACTTCATTTTTAAATAATCGTTATTTTCCTAAAAAATAATCCTGTTAATTGTATCAGCTTCGCCCTATTTTTATATAAAATATACCCCCATTCAAAAAGTCACTTTGATAAAAACGACAAATAGGTCTAATTTTGTCGTTTTATGTCGAATTATATTTACCCTATCTTCAAAATAGTTAATATCAAGCTATTTAGGTGATTAATCTTTTTTCCAATGAAACCCCTTGTCATTCCTTGACTGACGGTCACAATTAGCTTATAAACAAGTCGAGAAAAAATTTTTTCCCAGCTACATTTTTTTACATATAAAATGATTGACTAGTTTTGGAAACGCTGGTATTATGAAAGTACGTTGAAATTGTCGAATAATGACGAAAGTAATAACATAGAAAAATGATTATTGAGAGGAGAACGATTAACATGAAATCTACAGGTATTGTTCGTAAAGTTGATGAATTAGGACGCGTAGTAATTCCAATTGAATTACGTCGTACATTAGGAATTGCAGAGAAAGATGCTCTAGAAATCTATGTAGATGAAGAGCGCATCATCTTAAAAAAATATAAACCAAACATGACTTGCCAAGTAACAGGTGAAGTATCTGATGATAACATTCAACTTGCTAGCGGCAAATTAATTCTAAGCCGTGAAGGTGCAGAACAAATCATGAAAGAACTTCAAGATTCTTTACAAGCTTCTAAATAAAACGAAAAGCTGTCTATGATAGACAGCTTTTTTTAATGTACGTGATATTCACTATAAATGTCTCGTTTTGATACATCTCGATCTTTTGCCACTTGCTTAATAGCTTCTTTGTTTGAAAGTCCTTCTTCTACATAGTGATCAACGTGCTCGATAATGGTGAGCTGTTCCCACCATAGATTGCTTTCATCTGGCGCTTCTTCACTTGTCCCTTCAAGAATTAAGCAGAATTCGCCTCTAATATCTGTGGCATTTGTCCATTCAATTGCTTCTAATACGCTTCCTCTTAAAAATTCTTCATAGCGTTTTGTTAACTCTCTACATAACACAATAGATCGGTTCCCTAAAATTTCTTCTATACTCTTTAGCGTTTCTTTTAATCGATGAGGGGCTTCATAAAATATCATGCTTTCCTTAATATACTGAAGCTCTTGAAGCTGTTCTTTACGCTGCTTTTTATTTCTGTTTAAAAATCCATAAAAATAAAACTGCCCCGTAGGTAAACCAGAAGCAATTAAAGCTGTTAATGCTGCGTTAGGCCCCGGTAGCGGAACAACCGTATATCCTTCTTTAACGGCAGCTACCACTAACTCATAACCAGGATCTGAAATACAAGGCATACCCGCATCGCTTACTAAAGCAATATTTTTTTCACTGTCTAAGTCGCTTAACAGCTGTTCACTTTTTGTATGCTTATTATGTTCATGATAACTTGTAATAGGCGTATCGATCTCAAAGTGGTTACATAGTTTTTTCGTTTGTCTCGTATCTTCTGCGGCAATATAATCAACTTCTTTTAAAATTCGAATCGCACGAAATGTCATATCCTCTAAGTTTCCAATAGGAGTAGGAACTAAATATAAAACGCCTCGTTCATTCGATACATCATAACTTTTTTGTGATTTCATTCTGCTTTTCTTGCTCCCTTCGAATATAAGCCTGTTTTTGTACTCTGCTTAACTGTTTGAACCAATACTCTTTTTGCATAGCTTCTGTTTTAGAAGTAAACACCTCATGCCAAATTAAAGAAACAGGCCTTCTTGCTCTCGTATATTTTGCCCCTTTTCCTTCATTATGGGCAGAAATACGTTTTTGCAAATTATTCGTGTAACCAGCGTAATACGTGCAGTCCTTGCATTCAACTACGTAAAAATAATGATTATTTTGTTCCATATAAAATCCTTTTTAATTCATCGGTGTATTCATCGTTATCTTGGTAGACCACCAGCGGAGGAAGAATCTTCAAATCTGGACTTCCATCCTTCGTACCTTCAATTAAAAGTGTATTTGCTTCTTTCCCATCTTTAGGATAAACAAACTGAAGTCTTTTTGGCTCTAAACGGTATTGCCTCATTAACGTAACGATATCTAATAGTCTTCCTGGACGGTGAACTAATGCCACTTTTCCGCCTTGTTTCACTAGTTGACTGCTGGCTCTAATCACATCTTCCAACGAACAATGAATTTCGTGGCGAGCGATTGCAAAGTGTTCGTTTTCATTTATCTCTTCTTTATTGGATGTGGTGAAGTAAGGAGGATTGCATGTTACAACATCATATTTTCCATAACCCAGTTCTTGAGGTGCATGTTTTAAATCACCCTGTATCATTTTAATCTGCCCATCCAGCTGATTATACGCAATACTTCTTTGTGCCATACTGTGTAGCCGCTCTTGAATTTCTACACCAATGATTTTTCCCTTTGTTCGTTTAGATAAAAACAGTGGGATTACACCGTTTCCTGAACATAAATCAACCAAGTTGCCTTTACGAATTGGGACATAAGCAAAGTGAGATAAAAGCACAGCATCCAATGAAAAGGAAAAGACAGACGGACTTTGAATAATGCGCATTTCCTCATCGGCTAATAGATAATCTAAACGTTCATCTCCATATAACTCAAACATAATCGTTCTTCTCCTTGTACATCTATTATTTACATCTTTTACTCATAAAAAGAACCTCTCCAAAAGGGAGAGGTGTTGTTACTTTTTATTTAAAAATGACAAGCAAAACAAACAGTCTCCATCTTTACGCACACTTCCATAATGAATGTTACAAATATGAAAACCCTCTTGGTAAAGGCGAGCCAAATTGTCATATCCTTCTCCGATATCAATTTGTTTTTGCTCCTTTGTTTGAGCGCTTGCTTTTGAATGTCTATTTTTCAGCTTCGTTTCGAAGTTTGTCTGGTCAAGGCGACGGCGCAAATGATCATTTTCTATTTGCAGATGATGATTTTCTTCAATTAGCTCAGCAAGATGCTCTTTCAATTCACCTAACTGCTTATATAAATGACCGATTTGTTCCTCCATGTTTGTCACCGAATCAAAAATCTCTTTTTTATCCACCTTTGCCCACCTCGTTAATCTGTGGCTTGAAACGAAACAGCACCTTCATTATTGATCTCATCCAGAGTATACTCTAAAATTTGTTCGTGATCTGACAGTTCCACTTGAATAATTCTTTCCAAAATATTCAAACCCACTACACGTCCTGAACCATCTGAAGTTTTAATTGTTGAGCCTATATCAGGAAGCTGTTCTTTTGCCGTTTCATACTCATCATTTTCATATTTTAAACAACACATCAAACGTCCGCATAAACCAGAAATTTTCGTTGGATTAAGCGATAGGTTTTGATCTTTGGCCATCTTAATAGAAACCGGCTCAAAATCACCTAAAAACGTTGAGCAACATAGCATACGTCCACAAGGACCTATCCCGCCCAACAGTTTTGCCTCGTCTCGTACACCAATTTGACGAAGCTCAATTCGCGTACGGAAAATAGCAGCTAAATCTTTAACTAACTCTCTAAAATCAATACGGCCGTCTGCTGTAAAATAAAAAATGACTTTATTACGATCAAACGTATATTCTACATCTACTAACTTCATATCTAAATCGTGTGATTGAATTTTTTGCACGCATACGTCATACGCTTCTCTAGCAGCTTGTTTATTTTCATCCACAATCAGCCTGTCTTTTTGTTCGGCAATGCGGATTACTTTTTTCAAAGGAAGTACGACATCGTTTTCACTTACTTGCTTTTTGTTAATAACCACTCTGCCAAATTCAACACCACGAACTGTTTCTACAATAACAAACTCACCATCTGGAATTGTAAGTTCTCCAGGGTCAAAATAATATATTTTTCCCGCTTTTTTAAAGCGAACGCCTACTACATCATACAAGCTTTTATCCCTCCTGCAAATCCAACACCAGCTGTTCCATTAATAACTGTAGATTCATATTTGAATTTAATTTATTTTTGGCCTTCAAGATAACCTCTAAGCGATAAATCGCTTTTTCCTGCGTTGTCTGAAGAGCTTGCTGTTTTAATTCTTCTATTTTATGACGATAGACGATTTTAGACTCTTGTCCAACTTGCAGCGTCAACAAATCACGATAAAGAAGCATCAATAAAGTTAAACCAATATGAGCTTGTTCTTTTTCTTTAAAATGTGTTACCCACTTTTCATGAATAAAAAGAAGAGCTTGTTGAGGTCTTGTTGTTAACACTTCATATAATTGTATCACTAACTTTATTGCAAGTCCAAACCATTCATCTTTACTTAGTCCAATTGCTTCATCAATGCTGTTTGTTAAATTAGACAAGATGGACGCATCTACTGCGGAAAGGCCATTTTCTACTAGTTTTTCAGCTAACTGTTCTGGTGTAAGAGATCGAAATGATATTACTTGGCAACGTGAGATAATCGTATCTAATAAGCGATGTATATTTTCTGTTAATAAAATTGCATAAGTCCCGTTGCCAGGCTCTTCTAAAAATTTCAGTAAACTATTTGCTGCGCTTACTGTCATTTTATCAACATGATTCACAATATATAACTTTTTATTAGATTCAACACCGGTTTTTGTGAATTCTGATTGCAAGAATTGAATTTGTTCTTTTTTAATCGATAAACCAGCTGGCTCAATCAAGTGAATATCTGGATGATTACCTGAATCAATTCGCCGGCAATTACTGCACTCATGGCAGGGCCTATGATTAACTGGATTTTGGCAAAACAGTGCTTTAGCAAACAAAAAACTAATTTGTTTTTTACCTGTTCCTTTGCTTCCTTCAAATAAATAGGCATGAGCAACTCGCTCTTTAAGTAAGCTGTTTTGCAAAATCTTTAATACGTTCGGCTGAAGATCTTCAAGCTGTTCCCATGTGTTTCCCATTCAATCATCACTTTCTATTTAAAATCTTCTCTCTTAAAATTGATGAAATTGATCTACTGGTAGTACGAATACTGTAGCTCCGCCCACTTCAACTTCAACAGGGTACGGAATGTATGAATCTGCATTACCGCCCATCGGTGCCACAGGAGAAATCATCTGTCTGCGATTTTCACATTGGCCCTTAATAATTTCAAGTACTTCATCTACTTTATGATCATCTGTACCAATCATAATTGTTGTATTCCCTGATTTTAAAAATCCGCCCGTACTTGATAATTTGGTTGAACGAAACCCTCTTTCCACAAGTGCATTTAAAAGCTTTGAGCTATCTGAATCTTGAATAACAGCCATTACTAATTTCATGAATAACACCTCATTTTACTTTTTTGTTAAGAATAGTATAGCAAGAATAACGATCATGTGTATTTATTTTAAAATCGATTGTATCTGTTTATAAGCTTCGGCACAGACTTTTTCAACGGATTGATTTGCATCAATTCGGCGAATACGTTCTGGAAATTCACTCAAAAGAGATAAATATCCATCTCGTACTTTGTAATGAAAGTCTAAGGATTCTAAATCTAATCGATTAATTTCATCTTTTCGACCTTTATTAATTCTTTCTAATCCTACCTCAGGCTCAATATCAAAATATAAAGTGGCCTGTGGCATTGTTTGCTCAATAGCAAATTGATTGATAGCAAAAATATCTTCTACACCTATACCCCGCGCATTTCCTTGATAAGCAAGTGAGCTATCAATAAAACGGTCACATAATACTATATTCCCTTTATTTAGCTCAGGAATCACTTTTTCTACAAGATGTTGTCTCCTAGCCGCAGCGTAAAGGAGTGCTTCGGTTCTGGCATCCATTTCCGTGTTCGATGGATTTAAGATGATTTCACGAATTTGTTCAGCAATTCGTATGCCTCCAGGCTCTCTTGTTAATACAATGTTATAACCATCTTGTATTAATTTTTGTTGAACCATATGAATGATGGTTGTCTTGCCAGCACCCTCTGGCCCTTCGAATGTAATAAACGTTCCTGACATGTATAAATTCCTTTCTCTATTTAAATACTTCTATCTTTCCTTCTCCCATACAAGAGCCGCCTTGAACATGACCATTTAACCTTTGAATGTGCAAAATATAGTCAATATGATTGCTCGTAATCGTTTCTCCCTCCATTAAAATAGGAATTCCAGGAGGATATGGAATAATAGATTGTGCGCTTACACACCCAATCGCTTCTTCAAACGAACACATATGCTTTGTCCTTAATTTTCTTTCTTCCATAGACAGGAGAACCGTTGCTCTTGAAAAACGAAATGGTTTGATTAGTGGTTTTTCATATGACTTACGCTGTATATTCGCTACTGCTTGTCTAACCCGCTTAATTGTATCATTAAAATCCCAACTGCTGCTTAACGGTAGAACAAACAATACGTAGTTAACGTCAGCTAGTTCTGTATAAATATCTTGCTTTTCCAGTTCCTTTTGCAAATGATATCCTGTTGCCGCCGAACAAGTCAATGTCATTTTCAAAAGGTCGGTAGCAGTTTGATCTGTTTCCACATCAATAGTTGAAAGTGTATCAATCTTATTAATTTTTTCAACAAACGAATGAATATTGTCAGTCATTCTATCGATATCATGCTGTGTAAACTGTTGCAGATAATACCGTGCCACATCCAGAGAAGCCATAATAGGGTATGAAGGACTGCTTGACTGCAGTACTTGTAGGTAATGCTGCACCGCTTGCTTATTTACTAATGTTCCTTGCATATGTAAATAGGAACCCATTGTCATAGCTGGCAGCGTTTTATGTGCTGACTGAATGACAAGGTCGGCTCCATACGTAACAGCTGAAGAAGGAAAAGGATCTCCTAAAATAAAATGGGCTCCATGAGCTTCATCAATAACTATAGGAATATTGTAGCTATGAATAAAGTCAATGGTCTCCTTTAAATCTCGTGCCACCCCGTAGTAAGTAGGATTTGTTAATACAAATGCTTTTATATCCTCAGAACGCTCTAAAGCCGCTTTAATTGTTTCAATGGATACACCTGTACTAAGATGTGTTTTTGAATCTATTTCAGGAGCTAAAAAAATAGGTGATGCCTTTGATAGAGCAATAGCATTAAAAATAGATTTATGAGAATCTCTCTGAACAGCAATTTTATCTCCTTCTTGACAAAGAGATAAAATTGCTGCGAGATTGCCTACAGTAGAACCATTAACTAAAAAAAAGCTTTCATCTACTCCATACAGCTTTGCCGTTAACTCTTGTGCTTCTTTAATAACAGATTCTGCTTCATGTAAATCATCTAATCCGCTAATTTCTGTTAGATCGTATTGCAAAAAATCTGCGTAAGAAGACTGAATATGTGAAGGTAGAATTTGACCATTTTTATGGCCGGGCACGTGGTAAGAGAGTGACCTCTTTTCACTATGCCTTACTAAACGGTTATATAAAGGTAAATATGTATCCATACATCCATTCCTTACTTTTTGTAAATATAACATTGTTAACTTGATAAAAGAATATGTAAGTATTTTTCCTATTAACATTCATTTTTCTTTCATTATAACAAACTTAGATGATTTTTTTGAGCCATATAAAGAAGCCCTTATAAAAAAGGGCTTTTAGTAAGAAAACGCTCCTGATATTCTCTTTAATTGATCTACTAACAATTGATAACGAAAATGAGATGAATCCACCTCTACAATCTCTACCTCGCAGTGTTGGCATATAAAGCTGGAAAACACCTCAATACCCTTTGTATGCTGTTCATGACAAACGGAACATGTTTTAATTTGTTTTTCCATTACTCTCCACCTCCACTAAATAAGTATCGACAAAATGTAACTTCTTTATGCAGTTCATTTACCCCATTTTATGTAGATAGCTTATACTCTGTGAATAATAAAAAAAGGACTAGCTATTTTAGCTAGTCCTTTTTCAGGTGCCTGGCAACGTCCTACTCTCACAGGGACAAAGTCCCAACTACCATTGGCGCTAAAG
>NZ_JAWRXD010000484.1:0-279 GCF_046535215.1 Priestia sp. SIMBA_032
GGTCTGGACCGGGCGGCCCTCGCCCGTCCACTCGACCATCGAGCCGTCGTACATGCGGACATCCGGATTGCCGGCGACCTCGCTGAGCGCGAACCAGCCGACCGACGCCCAGTGGCCGGTATTGCAGAAGGAGATCTGCGCGCCCTCGGGCTCCAGACCCACCTGCGCGATCAGCGACACCAGTGCGTCGCGGTCGATGACGTCCCGGCCCTCGTCGACGACGAAGGTGGAGTGCGGGACATTGACCGCCCCCGGCAGTGTCCCCGGCTCGGCCGCCGC
>NZ_JAWRXD010000485.1:0-279 GCF_046535215.1 Priestia sp. SIMBA_032
GGTCCATTCGTTAATCGACCAATTCAGGGTAATCGTTCTAATTTACAATAGAAAGTAGGGCAAAGAATAATGGGAGGAGTCTGAATATGCGTAAAGTGGTTGGAGGAGTCTTCTAATCCAGACCAAAAAATCAATAGCGTTAAAATAACACGCAATTGAGGTAACTGATTATGGATTATACACGTATACTTGAGAAAACTAAAATTTAATATGATACTGACGACTGAAGAAGACCAAATTAGATTAGGAAACATAGCGGACAACGATCACGAAATTTAT
>NZ_JAWRXD010000486.1:0-279 GCF_046535215.1 Priestia sp. SIMBA_032
GGTGTCTCTTTTTTTTATGAACCTGAAGAGGTTTGAACTCACGAAAATAATTATATAAATTCGATATTATGATTTTTTAATTTAAGACATAAAGCTAGTTGTAGCAGAGGAGGTACTGTATTCTATGTTTTCTTATGCGGATCCTATAGCGTAGAAAGGTAAAATTTCTGAACCAGATTTTAATTAGTTTTCCTTCAGTTTTAATGAGGAGGTGTACGAAGATGTTGTGACTATGTCTGCTGAATACTATTAATTGTGAAGTTAAATAAGACAACAATT
>NZ_JAWRXD010000487.1:0-279 GCF_046535215.1 Priestia sp. SIMBA_032
CTCGCAGCCTCAATTGCCGCATTTAACGCTAATAAATTTGTCTGTTCTGCAATATGTTGAATTACTTCAAGGATTGCTCCAATTTGTTTCGACTTATCGTCTAACAAACCAATGATTTTGTCTGACTGTGAAACAGACTCATGAATTAATTGCATTTGATTCACAGTTTGTTCAACTAACTTCCCACCATTTTCAGCTTTTTTCTTCGTATACATAGAGGCTGTAGATACTAATGAAGAACTATCTGCAACACGCTGAATTCCTTCTGTAACTTCTTCT
>NZ_JAWRXD010000488.1:0-279 GCF_046535215.1 Priestia sp. SIMBA_032
GAGGAGTTGTACGAGGAGAAAAAGCAACGTATTAGAAAGACTTGGTATGGTTTGTTTATCATATCTGTCACCGTGTATTTCATGATAAAAGGAATTGATTTAACCCTCTGGAAAAATCTTTTAATGTTTACTGCAATGGCTATTTTTGTTGATATTGCGTTCATTTTAACACCTAATATTTCTGAAATATGGGGTGCGAAATTTAGCGATATTGGCAAGACAGTTCAATCAATAAAACGATCATTAATTGCATCTAAAGCGAGAGGAGAAATATACACG
>NZ_JAWRXD010000489.1:0-279 GCF_046535215.1 Priestia sp. SIMBA_032
GTGACCGCCACAATGACGCAGCGCGGACGACTTCCCAAAGAGCGGTGTGCATCCCGATTCGTCGCCCATCAAGCGGGAGGATGACAACTTGGACCATCGTCGACGAATCGTCCAAGTCGGGCGTTGCGAACTGCCAACTGTCGATCGTCCGAACACCATCCACTGTCGTGAACTCGGAGTCGAACCCGACGACGATCGCGCGCCGACCCGTTCCCATCGATCGCACAGAGGCGAGTTCCCCGAATGCGACTTCACGGCCCGCGAGCGGGTCGGCGGAGC
>NZ_JAWRXD010000490.1:0-279 GCF_046535215.1 Priestia sp. SIMBA_032
GTGCACGTGAAACTTTATATTTCTCTAGCAAATCACATACAATGTCAGCATCTTCATAAACTGCGTGTAATACAATCGGCAAATTATACTTACTAGCTAGTTCTATAAATTTTTTCAATACAGCTATGTATGGATCTGCAGCAATTCTTTCATCTTCTTTTCTCAAATAATAGGGCAAACCTACTTCACCAATCGCAACAATTTCCTCTGCGTTCTGTTCAATAAGTTGATAAATCTGTTCACACTCTTCTTTATGAATCTGTTGCTCTGGATGAAACC
>NZ_JAWRXD010000491.1:0-279 GCF_046535215.1 Priestia sp. SIMBA_032
GTTGAAGCGTTCATAGACTTACTACAAAGAAACAGCAAGACTAGCACAGGCTTATAATCAGCGGGGATCCCCTCGCTGATTCATTATTTTAACTCCTCCCACTTCGTCCAAACTTCTCTCCCGTTTATACGGTACATACTATCCTCTCTATCCATAAACCTATGTACAATAAATTCACGTCTAATTGTACAAAAATCATCATGATATTGTTTTATAAATGTATTAATTTCTTTTTCTGTATATTGATTTTCAGCATTTAACTTGCTAACTAAATGCTCT
>NZ_JAWRXD010000492.1:0-279 GCF_046535215.1 Priestia sp. SIMBA_032
GATCGGTGTCCGGCAGATTTGGCACGGTTCACCGGCCCGGCGATAGACGTATGTCCGCGGCCGGCCCGGACCATAGGCCGGGGCGCCGTGATCATCGTCGGGGCGCACGACGTGCATCTTGCCGCGTCGGACGCCGATTGCCATCAATGCCACGAGATCCGCCCAGAGGCCGTCCCACTCGGCGCGGTCGATCCCGGTGCCGGGCCGATGCGGATTGATCGATGCCCGGAACAGAACCTCGGCACGGTAGACGTTACCCACACCGCACAGAACCTTCTG
>NZ_JAWRXD010000493.1:0-279 GCF_046535215.1 Priestia sp. SIMBA_032
TCTGGCCGCCAAATCCGAACGAATTGGAAAGCGCCACCTTGATTGGCTGCGCGCGCGCCTGGCCCTGGATCAGGTCAACGGCTATCTGCGGATCAGGGTTGCGCAAATTGGCCGTCGGCGGCACAAGGCCGTGCTCAAGCGCGAGCAAGGTGTAGGCCGCCTCGATGGCACCGGCGGCGCCCAGCAGATGCCCGGTGACACCTTTGGTCGAACTGACCAGCATGCGAGCACCGAACAACTCGGCGATTGCGTGCGACTCGATCACGTCGTTGCCCGGCG
>NZ_JAWRXD010000494.1:0-279 GCF_046535215.1 Priestia sp. SIMBA_032
TTCATCAAATCAGTCCTCGGATTGCTCGCGTAGGGCCTTTGGCACCCACTTCTTCTTCGGTGGTTCAGCAGTAGTGGGCCTACCTTCGATTGCAGTACGCGGGATGATCGGCCGACCGCGAGCATTCACCCAAAATGGGATTCCCACGGAACGCAACCATTCGGCTTGCAGCTCCTCGCGTCTCTTCCCGCGGCGCCCCGTCAGGATGCCTGTCAGTTCGCCAACTTCTTCTTCAGTAAGAAACGTCTCGCTCATCGAATGTCGCCTCCTAGGCGTCGG
>NZ_JAWRXD010000495.1:0-279 GCF_046535215.1 Priestia sp. SIMBA_032
ATCATAATAATTGTTGAGCCTTGTTTATTTAATTCGTAAAAGAGGTCCATAATTTGTGTGCTTGTTTTCGTATCAAGTGCTCCCGTCGGTTCATCGGCTAAAATGAATTTTGGGTTATTTACGATTGCACGTGCAACAGCGACACGCTGCTTTTGCCCACCGGACAATTCGTTCGGTAAGTGAGTAGCGCGATCAGCTAAGCCTACTTTTGTTAAAGCAGCTAACGAGCGCTCACGTCTTTCTTTTTTATCGACTCCAGCGTAAATAAGAGGTAGCTCT
>NZ_JAWRXD010000496.1:0-279 GCF_046535215.1 Priestia sp. SIMBA_032
GGGTCGCGGGGCCCCGGGAGTTGCTGAGCACCACGTCGTAGCCGTTGGCGACCGCGAGGCGCGCGAGCTGGGAGCCGATGTGTCCTGATCCGATGAGTCCGATAGTCGTCATGGGGTGGGGAACAGCGCCGGTCGCATGCCCATTCCCGCCCTCTCTCAGCGGATCAGCCGCACAGGTCGACGCCCGCCGAGGTCAGGATGACCGTGCGGTTCTGCTCGGCCAGCGCGTCGGAGTACTTCCCGCTCGCGTCCGTCTCGCTCTTCCAGCCGCACCACTGG
>NZ_JAWRXD010000096.1:0-539 GCF_046535215.1 Priestia sp. SIMBA_032
GGTTGAAGTACACCGGACGAATCGTGCGCTCGATGGCACCGGCGGAACTCGGCAGGTTGGCCCTATGCCACTCCGACCAAGCCCCCGGCTGCGGGTGATCGAACTTGGGGCCATCAGGATTCGGGTCAGTGACACTCTTGTGGCTGCGTTGCGACATATCCACCGAGCGCCAGTAATATTGATTCTCGCCTTGGGAACGCCCGATGAAGTAATACATACCGTTTCTGAAGTCGGTAGTATTGATGTAGCCGTTGACAACCTTCAGGTTGGCCACTTCCTCAAAACGTGCCAGATAACTCTTGACCGCTTCCTGAGCCGTATCCAGGTTGATGCGATTCTGGTTCAGGTCATTTTCCAATTGCTGAAAATACAGCGACTTGTTCAAGCGCAATCGCGGGTCTATATGGCTTTCCGGAAAGTAGTGCAATTGCTGATCCGCCGCCCAGATCGGGTACTGGCTCTGAATAGTGCGCCACTGGACGAGCAGATGCTCTTCCATGATTTTGGTTTCATACCCAGGCTCCATGCCCAGCAACACC
>NZ_JAWRXD010000497.1:0-279 GCF_046535215.1 Priestia sp. SIMBA_032
AGTGCGTGGCGTCTGGCATGATAACTCCTAAGAAAAAGCTGTATTTCAAAGCTGGCGCGCCCCACGGAATCACCGCGGGGCGCGCGCCGCTTGATGCCGCGGCCGGACTCGGCCGCAGCCGGTTGGGGTGCTACTGCGCGGCGGCGGCCGGCGCCTCGGCGCTCAGGGCGTCCGCCTTGTCCGTGCGCTCCCAAGAGAACTCCGGCTCGTTGCGGCCGAAGTGGCCGTTGCTGGCCGTGGCCCGGTAGATCGGGCGCAGCAGGTCGAGGTCGCGGATGA
>NZ_JAWRXD010000498.1:0-278 GCF_046535215.1 Priestia sp. SIMBA_032
TTTAACATCTCATCTGCTTCATCCAGAACAGCTGTACGAATGTTATTTAAACGAATGGTCCTTCTTTTCATATGGTCTATAAGACGTCCAGGAGTTGCTGAAATAATATGAGGTCTTTTTTTAAGAGCCTTGATTTGACGATTAATGTCCTGCCCTCCATAAATCGGTAACGTTTTAACTCCTTTTACTTGTCCAATCCGGTTTAACTCCTCAGCTACTTGAATTGCCAATTCACGTGTTGGGGCTAGAACAACTCCCTGGATCGCTTCTTCAGCTAA
>NZ_JAWRXD010000499.1:0-278 GCF_046535215.1 Priestia sp. SIMBA_032
CGTTTCCATACCGAACACGGAAGTTAAGCTCTTTAGCGCCGATGGTAGTTGGGACTTTGTCCCTGTGAGAGTAGGACGTTGCCAGGCAATTCAATAATAAAGACCCTTATTAGCCTCTTGTAAAAGAGCATAGGGGTTTTTTATTTGGAACATTCTATTATAAGTAATGAAAATAACGCTATTCGTAGCGCTTATATAGATTTTTTTTGGAGGATTAGCTCAGCTGGGAGAGCACCTGCCTTACAAGCAGGGGGTCGGCGGTTCGATCCCGTCATCCT
>NZ_JAWRXD010000500.1:0-278 GCF_046535215.1 Priestia sp. SIMBA_032
CCCAACAAAACTAACAACCCGAATTTAATAAATACTAATATGTAATTAAAAAGTTATTACACTCCCTAATACTTCTTTGTTTATCACGCACTCTATTAGAAACGATTGAAGATATACGCATTCTTATAACAGACAACGATACAGAAATTCATAATAAACTCATATACTACTCTAGTTATAGAGTCCTGAATTCCCCTTATATGAAGTAATGGTTGCTTATCTGTTTACTCGTAAATATACAGAAACATACTAATATATTTACTAACTATCTTTAGCAT
>NZ_JAWRXD010000501.1:0-278 GCF_046535215.1 Priestia sp. SIMBA_032
CCACCGGCCCGTTCGTAATGCCCTATAGCCTGAGCCAGAAGATCAACAGTTACACCGCCGACGGCTTCTGGGTAGCACGCGGCGCAGCAATTCAGGACGCTGAGACCGGCTATTACTACCTTGTGGTCGAGACTGAAGGCCCGAACGCCGCGGGCCGCGACGTGGCCCTCTGGGGCGCTGACGGATTGGACGACACGGCCCGCGTCTGGGCGATCAGCCCCATGGCGCAGGAAGTGACCCCTGGCTTGCCGACCCCGTTTGACGAGGGCGTTTCCCTG
>NZ_JAWRXD010000502.1:0-278 GCF_046535215.1 Priestia sp. SIMBA_032
CGCCACAGCCGACGATGAGCGTATGGGGCATGGCCCTAGCCAAGCAGGCTCAACTGTGGGCGGGCACATCGCGTGATGTGTCCGCCCACAGCCGGGTGCTCAATCGCCGATCGGCTCGCCCCACGAGTCGATCGATTCGGTCGTGTCGATGACGTAGGCCTGCGGGTGGCCGGGCAGGTAGCGCACGACGATCTGGTCGGCACCGGACACGAACGCGTCCTTGTCGGGGTACGTCGGCGGGGAGAAGAACGGCATGTTGAGGGTGTACGTCTCGCCGT
>NZ_JAWRXD010000503.1:0-278 GCF_046535215.1 Priestia sp. SIMBA_032
TCAATTAGAAGCGAACAAAACGTATCACTTAACAGGAACGTATAACGGAAGTGAAGTGGCAATTTACGTAGATGGTAAAAAAGTAAATAGCCAGCCAGCTACTGGGAAAGTGTATCATCCAAACGTACCATTTGCATTTGGAGCGGATCCTGATAGTAACGGAAATGGTGGTATTCCGTTAAATGGACAAATTGCGCTTGCGAAATTATATAGTAAAGCGTTAAGTTCTTCAGAAGTATTAGCAGCGTACAATGAGTTCTCTAACCGTACGAAGTTAG
>NZ_JAWRXD010000504.1:0-278 GCF_046535215.1 Priestia sp. SIMBA_032
GCCAGGTACACAAGAGCATTCGCAAGATCAACAACAATATTTAAGAAGGATGCGTGATGTTACAGCGAACAAAATCAACCAATTCGCAAATGTATTTGCTGCTTTATCTAATAGTTTTTCTGTATATGGGTATGTAGAGGAAGAAGATAAAGAGACAGAAGCAGATTTGTTTTTGAGTACAATTACTGCGAAAACATGTCAAACGTGCTTTAAAAAGGATCAATGCTGGGTAGTGAATTTCGATAAAACGTACGATTATATGAAACAAATAATGAATG
>NZ_JAWRXD010000505.1:0-278 GCF_046535215.1 Priestia sp. SIMBA_032
GGGATAGTGTTTTGAAAAAGTCACATATTTTACAAATTGTTGTCTTTCTGATGACATGTCAAGTTTAGTAGTCCATTTGGGTTGCTTTATTATGCAATATATATTTTAATATGAGTGGCACCTCTTATAAATTAAGAGGTTTATAGGTGTCTCGAATTGATTTTGGGTACACTGTATCCACCACTTTAGGTTCTTTCATGTACGTGGGGATATTATGGGCCCGTATAACGGGATAAAATGAATATAGAAATAGAGGAATCGTAAAATGAATATGCAAG
>NZ_JAWRXD010000506.1:0-278 GCF_046535215.1 Priestia sp. SIMBA_032
TTGTTAAATAAACTTTTCGTGGGAGTAGAACCAATTAAAACAAAATTACTCGCAAAATACGATCATCTATTTGAGGGGAACCTCCAAATATTAAATTTATACGGACCTACAGAGGCTACAGTCTGTTGTACATCTTATCAATATGAGACGAATAAAGAAATTACAACACAAAACGTACCGATAGGTTCGCCATTGTTAAATACTCAAATTTATATATTGGATTCATTTCATAGGATACAACCTATAGGTGTTCCAGGAGAAATATGTATTTCTGGCAT
>NZ_JAWRXD010000507.1:0-278 GCF_046535215.1 Priestia sp. SIMBA_032
ATGGGTATCACTTTAGGTAGCTTAGCAACATTAGACCCAGCCATAGCACAAAGTGATATTGGCCCACAAGCTGTTATGCTTGCTACAATTGCTGGTTCCAACATTCCTGACATTGACACAGTTTTAAAATTGCGTAATAACGCTAAATATATAAGAAATCATCGCGGAGTTACTCATTCCATTCCCGCGGTAATTCTTTGGTCATTCCTTATAAGTGGCATCTCTTTCGCCTTCTTTTCAGACGCTCCATATCTTCATCTACTACTTTGGTCATTTAT
>NZ_JAWRXD010000508.1:0-278 GCF_046535215.1 Priestia sp. SIMBA_032
TGGTATATAGCGTCATATCAGACTCCTTGCCGAAGCAGGGCGCGTAGCAGCTCTATTAGCAGCAGAGACAGAAACACTCCTATCTCTATCCTGCGTACATTTTTTTTGGAGGCCGATTCGCTCTGAAGCAGCCGACTGCGATAGAGCAGCCATGCCCCTAAGGCGATGCAGTAAAGCGCCGCTCGCCACACGAAAAAATGCCAGTACGAATGGGCTCGCCATTCCTGCCATGCAGCCAAGCCGCTCATGACGTAAATGCCCAGCACGTTGAACGTGAT
>NZ_JAWRXD010000509.1:0-278 GCF_046535215.1 Priestia sp. SIMBA_032
TCTTCCCACATCCAACGTCACCTACGACTCGGCGCTGGTGCCCGGTGGCAGCCTTATCCCTAACTCGCTGCTGACTGGGACCAATGGGGCGCTGGGTGCCGGAAGCAATGCCACGGGGCAGGTGGCCGCGTCTTGCACCTTGCAGGGTTCCAATCTCAACGGTTTGGCCGTGGCGGCCTCGAAGGAGGCGGCAGATGTAGGCTTCAAACAGGTGCTGCGTATTACGGGCATGCCGAGCGGTAACACGCCGACCTTGACCCTGGAGCAGACGGTGGACG
>NZ_JAWRXD010000510.1:0-278 GCF_046535215.1 Priestia sp. SIMBA_032
CTCGTACTCCCAGCCTTTGCACGCCAAACCTACAGGTTTGGGAATCAGGGCAGAGTCCTACACTCCGTTCAGAAACATCAGCCTCCCACTTCAAAATCGCCAAGCCTATAGTCGCTCGGTCGCCCACATGGCGAACGGGTTTGGCGACTCGACGATAAATCGACAGAAACGTCCTGGCGTGTTTGCGGGATGCCTCTGTGCGCATTATGCTGGTCAACGGGAGCTGTGCGTTGGAGACTATAGCGTCTGCTGTTTTTTCCGATGGTCCTGGTTCGACA
>NZ_JAWRXD010000511.1:0-278 GCF_046535215.1 Priestia sp. SIMBA_032
GCCACCATGGACTCGGTTGCTTCATGCAAGAAGGCCTTGCTTCAGGATGCGCGCGGTCGCGATGCGTGGACGAAGCCGTGGCCGCGTTCCAGCAGGAAGGCCAGCCACTTCACCATCATTGCGTTGCGCCGCCATTGCGCACTCAGAAATTGTATCGCGTCCGCCTCGCTACCGTCGGTCACCGGCCAGGGCGGGCGGCTGGCGCATTGCAGGGCTTCGGCCACACGCGCGTCGCGATACACCTTGATGTGCAGGTCGGGGGACAGCGTCTCATCCAG
>NZ_JAWRXD010000512.1:0-278 GCF_046535215.1 Priestia sp. SIMBA_032
GGGCGCTACACATTTGGCGGGTTATCTGAAAGCACGTACATTTCGCCTTCTTCGAACCAATATCAATATAAAAATGAATCTTTAATTATTGCTAGTGAAGTGAACTGTTCTGAGGATCGCTAGGTTTTTTGGCGCACAGTAAAGTGTCGAATAACGGGGACACACACCAATTTCCGATGGGCTGAGTGCTCGTTCGCAACGGGTGCACGCATAGGTTGATGATCGAGGCGCGGCCTGACATGCTCCGGACATGCCGCGCCGCGCTCGCATTGTGCTTC
>NZ_JAWRXD010000513.1:0-278 GCF_046535215.1 Priestia sp. SIMBA_032
GAAGTGAAATCTAAATTTTGTATACTTTCTTTTGCTGCCCCTGTGAAACCATGATCTAACTGATCAAACCCTATCAAAGAAAGTTTCGCATCCAATTCAACTAGCTTACGAATTACTTCTAGCTGCCTTGCATCTCCTCCTATGACAGCAATATGCATCTCAGTCAACATTCCCTAATTCACCTTCTTTTTCTGTCATTTATAAGAAAAGTGCCTACTTTTTCTTTTTCCTCCACATCATATGTAATGTACGAGTTTATGGTGATTGAAAATCCAAAT
>NZ_JAWRXD010000514.1:0-278 GCF_046535215.1 Priestia sp. SIMBA_032
GTTCAGATTTCGAGTTGATACTGATGAGGAACGCTATGAAGAATGATTTAGCCGGTTCTGCCGTCTCGCCAATTGGTTCAGGATATGACTGCGAGAACTCGAAGGCAGGCGACGATGCGCCGCACCTCTCCCTAAACGACGTCTCCAGAGTCAGAACGGAACTCTATATTGACGGTGCTTGGTGCAGCGCCTCCACAGGAGATCGCTTCGACGTGATCAACCCCGCCACTGAAAAGGTGATTGCTTCCGTTGCTGACGGTGGAACGGAGGACGCATTG
>NZ_JAWRXD010000097.1:0-537 GCF_046535215.1 Priestia sp. SIMBA_032
GCTTGATCCTCAGGCGACAAAATGCCGACCTGGCAGAGTTTATTACTGGTTGTCCATGTCGGCGAACGGGGACACTCGCCCCCATGCATCTAGAGATGCCAAGTATTTCAAAGCGTTTTGTAAAGCTTTGGGTATTAGTGACGAGGGTGCTGAACAGTACTGGAACTTCATACGCAATGCCCGGCGTCTGAACCAGTCCCTAGGACGAGAGCTCGTTGCCCGATACGCTGAGATCCTTTTCCAACCAGAGAGTGCTGCTGTTTACCGCAAAGTTCCCGAGGACGTCCTACAGAACCTTCAGCAGGATGCGCTCCGCTGCGTCTTCAGAGTCGAACGCGTCGTGCCGCCTTCGACACTTCTGGCCAACCGTAAGAAGGAATCGACAAGTGCCCATTGCGAGTGAGAACCCCCGTGAGATTCATCCAGCCTATAAGAGGCAGTAGTCGATAGCTTGCTTAATGGGTTGTCCGCACGGTTAGCAGGCCGAGGTGATTTCTACAAGGTCATCTATGGCACTAAACCGAGTGCAGCATTGAT
>NZ_JAWRXD010000515.1:0-278 GCF_046535215.1 Priestia sp. SIMBA_032
CTCGGGGTCCGCTTCCATGCCGTGGATCGCTCGGATACGCGGGCGCTGTCCCGGCTCGTCGGCGCCGGGAGTGACCTTCTGGTCGACCTCGTCGCGTACACGGGTTCTCACGTCGTGGACGCGCTTCCCTTTTATCGCGATAGCGGCTCGATAGTTGTTGCATCTTCCCGCGCGGTATACGTGGACGAGGGCGGGCGACACATCAACGGGGACGAACCACCACGGTTCCCCGTCCCCATTCTCGAAACCAATTCCACGCTGGCGCCGGCGGCGCCAGG
>NZ_JAWRXD010000026.1:0-38864 GCF_046535215.1 Priestia sp. SIMBA_032
CCCGTGGTGTAGCGGTTAACATGCCTGCCTGTCACGCAGGAGATCGCGGGTTCGATTCCCGTCGGGACCGCCATTTTTAAAAATAAGCGGGTGTAGTTTAATGGTAAAACCTCAGCCTTCCAAGCTGATGTCGTGAGTTCGATTCTCATCACCCGCTCCAAATAATGGGCCTATAGCTCAGCTGGTTAGAGCGCACGCCTGATAAGCGTGAGGTCGGTGGTTCGAGTCCACTTAGGCCCACCATATTCCACAGTAGCTCAGTGGTAGAGCTATCGGCTGTTAACCGATCGGTCGTAGGTTCGAGTCCTACCTGTGGAGCCATATTGGCCCGTTGGTCAAGCGGTTAAGACACCGCCCTTTCACGGCGGTAACACGGGTTCGAATCCCGTACGGGTCATCTTAAAAGCAGTTTGCATATGCAAACTGCTTTTTTATTTGTAGTAGATAAATTATTGATTTTAATATAGAATTTATATCGTTTCATAGCAAAAATGTTAATTAGAAAATTTTTTGATATTAGAGTAACAAATACGAAGTATATTCTTATACTCAGATTCGTCTACACCAAATTTTTAATCACTTATTTCCAATTTAAACAACAACTCTTTCTGGAACACTCTACAAAAAAGAACCCTTGTGGCACTAAGGGTTTCAAGTGATTCATAAAGGTAATCTCTCCACATCTGTGTAAACAAAGAGTCTATAAAAAGTGCATCTTATATATATATGTTTGTTTTCATAGATATACTAAAAATGCTCAACGATTCTGATACTTATCTAAAATTGAATTGATTGCCTTCTTTTTATTTCTAGGTAGTGGTTTCTTATGAGAAGCCTTAGGCAATTTCAACTTAGATTCATAACCTGTTTCTATGGTAGATAACTCCTCTTTTACCTTCTGTTGTGCTTCAATTTTTTCTTCAATAATTTTTAATCGGGTAGAATAATAAGGCATTCCTGATAAAATTGTTGTTACCTTTGCATGATCACTTTCATAGGTTCCTTCAAATAGATGGGTTGGTTCTCCCCCCTTAAAGGAACTAAATAGTTGGGCTGAATCTATCGTAAATAAGTCTAGTGGACCTTCATATATAATTCCTGCTTTTGGTATAGTTTGCATTTCAAGTGGTGCAAAGATTGAATTTTCCCATGATTTCTTAATTACTTCTGTAATACCCTCATTTCTAATATCTGCTTGCCCTTCATCTAATTTTGTTATTTCTGCAGATGAAATGGCAGAAATTCCTTTTGTTGAAAAAATTGT
Source organism: Priestia sp. SIMBA_032 (assembly GCF_046535215.1). Classification (NCBI taxonomy): domain Bacteria; kingdom Bacillati; phylum Bacillota; class Bacilli; order Caryophanales; family Bacillaceae; genus Priestia; species Priestia sp. SIMBA_032. Next base: position 1,265 of record NZ_JAWRXD010000026.1, read on the forward strand.
ACGTAAGTCTTTCTTATCTAAAACACCATGCTTAGAGTGTCTATCCGTATATTTAGGAAGAGTACTAATTAAGTTCACAAATGTTTCGTTTGTTTCTTTAAAGATTCTAGCTTTTCCTGCATTCGGATTTTTCTTTTTCACCTGCTCGTTATCAATAGGTAATACACAAAGGTCCTGACGTGAAAGCTCTTCAGTAACATACAGTGCATTGACTTGATGAACCAATGCTTCTGTAGTATCGGGTAAGATAGGAACAGCTACAATTGCTTTGTCATCCATTTCCTGAGCAAGAAGATCCACAAGCATCGGTCCAATACCACCACCAGAGCCACCACCTGCAGAAAAACAAACCATAATAATTTCAGTACTAGGTGTTGAAAAGTTCTCTTTAATAAACTTCAGTGCCAGTTCCCAGTTTTTATCGACCATAAGATTAATAGCTTCATCTCGATTTTTTCCTACTCCTTCGCTACCTATAAGCATTAGACGCTGTTCTACAAAATCTAATGACTCCAAATCACGTTCTGAAAAGTTCAATGCAACAGCATTAATACCATTTTCAAATGCTAAATCAGCTATATTCCCACCTGCAGCACCAATTCCTACAATACCTATCATATTTCCTTAACCCCCTCATTTTCTTCTCCTTGAAGTATGGCCTGTTGTACAGCTTGTTGACCGTATTCTGTTAGATACAATTTATGTTCTTTTCCTCCAGTAACAGTTCCTATGAAATGGATAGCTTCAAGCTTGTTGAGTGTCTTACGAAAGTTAGCTGTTGAATATTCAAACTCATCTGCAATACTACTTTTCTTTATCGCTTTAAACACAGCGTTTGCTTCATTCTGAAATAACCATCCTAGAATGCTAACATCTTCAATAGTCAGTTTCCTCATTACCTCCTCAAAGTAGTCACTCATATAGATACTCCTTTCTCTAAAATGTACGTCATAGATATTTAAGTAGTTTATTAGCTTTTTTTGTCATTCAGATACTTTCGATGGTTTTTTCTATGCAATAAAAGTTCATGTGAATCTATATAAACTCACTGATTTTCATTGCGCATCAAGTATCACTGAGTAACAATATCGCTACATCACTATCCATATGTATATTAGAAAATCCTTATGACACATTTCCCAGTTTTGCATCGGAATCGTATATTTTGAATTATTTGTGACAGAACTAAAAGAATAAATAACTGTTAAAAGTCATATTAAAAAAGAGCATACACTTGTTGGAAACCAACGGGTTTATGCTCTTTTTTTACTTATAACACTTATTATAGTAGCTAACTTTACATAGCAATAAAATACAAGTTTCTAGAGTACTGAAACTTGTATTGAACGGCTAATAACTTCCATAATAATCCAGAAATCATGAGGGAATATTTAAAATACAGCTGAAATCAAATAGAAAGTAAATTAATCTATCAAAAGGATTAATTTACTTTCTAAAGTTCTAATAATGAGAAGATAATTTATTAAACTTTTTTATTTCATCGTATAGATAAAGACAAGCCCGCTTTTATTGGCTTGTCTTGTTAAAGTTGAACGTTTCCTAGTTCATTCTATAATTGTTGTACAGCATATAGTAACAATTCTTCAATGTTTCGTTTGCCTAATTCTTTCGCTTTTTGCTGCAATTCTTCTTTTAAATCGCTTGTTACTTTGACTCGTACCACTTCCAAATCGCTATCAATATAAATGCCACGGCTACGCTTGTTAATTTTACCTGAGACAAGAACAGACTCTAATAACTCCATAAGTTCGTGTGAGGATTCGGTCAGTAATATAGGTTTGATTTCAATTAAAAATTGCTCTTTCTCTTCTTGTGGCGTAATCCTCATATTGGTCGGGCTTAGGTATTGATAAAATAAATCCATGAGCTTATAAAGATGTGATTTTGCATAAGCTGTTTGCTTAAAGGTAAACGTAGCATAGCCTTCTTTGGTAATCATTTTTTTCGACTCAATGGTATAGGCTGCTTCAAAGCCTCGGTCAATTAATTCCTCTAATGTTAACTCCTCATGTTGTTCTGTAATAGCCATAATCGGATCTTCTACGGAGATGATACGGGCAAGTTGCTCTTTTTCCTCGTCTCTCTTTACAAAAAGTTGAAATAAAGCAATATTTTGTTCGGTATGATAAAAATGACGCTTACTCGGTTTGCGCCCGATTTCATGCGTGCGCTTAAATGCCTCTAACTCTTCTTCATGGACAAAATAGCAATTGATTCCTCGGTATTCTTCTTGGAACGCTGGTAATAATTCTTGCTTAATATACTTATTGACCGTTGTAACGGACACATCGAGTTGCTGCGCTACTTCTTTTGTCGTAAGTCCTGGCTTTTTTAATTCTTCTTTTAACCGAACCACATCTACTAGATCAAATTCATAACGACCCTCGATATGCCAGTCATCTTTATTAATCGGATGTAGTTTTCCTTGCTGGATATATGTATAAATTGTTTTCTTAGATGAAATAGCTAACATCTCCATCACGTCTTCAATGGTAATAATTTTACTGGGGTTATCAATCATAAAGCACACTCCTTCTATTTTTCTATTAACTAATAATCTATTATATCATATTTAAATAAGATTAAAGTTTAAAAGTTATTGCATTATAAGTGTAAATGTTAAAACTAACTTATAAAAAATAATGTTTTAATATTGACTCTAAATAACGACAAATGGATCATTTTTCTACAAATGATATAAATTTTATCCTATTTTTATAAAAAGTAAGTTTTCACTTTTACTTCTATATAAGATAAAATAAAGAAGTAATATCTCTAAAAAATAAATTTTAATGCGTACTTAACTGTAGTAATAATTAATATTAAACTAGTATTTTTTCACTTTTAAATTTGTTATGAACGTTATCACCACTGGTAGAGGTCCCTTGCTTTTTACATACACATAAATTGATACATAATCTTAAATAGAGAAGAAACTATCTTAACACTAAAGAGAAATATGAATAAGAAAACGAGATTATTGAAGGGAGAGGTTTTATGCAAAATATATCTCTAATGAATATAGGAACGGAGATACGTGAGAGAAAAGAGAATTTCCATAAAGTAGTTTCGTTGATGTTGAATACTACATACTATGATGCTTTAGAAGAAAGAAATGAGCATCACCAGCGAAAAAACGAAGACATGTTTAGCGATTTTACAGACGAAGAAATGATGTACTACTATGTTCATCAACGAAAGCATATCCGAAAGAATCGAGAACGAAAAGAGAACACAAAAGTAGAGTACTTACGGATCTTATTTCAGTTTTATCAGTATGCAATAGAAAGTGAGTCATTCTTACGACAAGATGTAGACCATTATATAGAAGAAACGATTTTTAAAAATCTAAGACCTTGGCACATAAGGAATTATCAAATGTATTTAAGTACTGCATTGTTAGGTAAGGGTGGTAAACCTTATTCACCCGCAACTTTAGATGCTAAAATGACGATTTTAAAAAGTTTTATGAAATGGTTACATGAAACGAAGTATATTCAGTATCCATTGCATAAAGAAATCTTGAGCACATCACTATCAGAACAAGAAATTCCAAATCGAGATTTGTACTATCATGAAGTTAAGCAGATCCTAGACTATTATAAAGATCATCCCATTAATCATGGATTGTTAACCATGTTGGCTATGACAGGATTACGTGTCCAAGAAATAGCCAATGCTTCATGGGGAGATGTATATCTAGACAGCTTAAGTGGGCATTATCGCTTAAGAGGAGTAGGTAAGGGTGGGAAGAAATTTGATAAGTTACTTCATCCCTCCCTATATGAACGAATTCTTGCCTTTAGAGGAAGACGCAATGTCAGTACAGCCTTAAATACGAGTGATCAAGGCCCATTATTTCCGAGCAAAGATGGAGAGTATTATCACTATAAAAACTTAAGTAATTATATTGTGCGTATCATTGAACGAACAGAGTTACCTTTTGTGAAAGAACGAACTGACAGGATTACGCCCCATTATTTTCGTCACTTTTATGCCATTTACAGTAGGCAGCAGGGGGCAGATATCTTTTTAATTCAAAAGGAACTAGGTCACAGTGATCGTAAGACAACAGAGCGTTATCTGGAGAAGGTTTTGCAGCGCGAACAAGAAATTGGGCTAATGTGGAAGGAACAAGATTTCTAATTACTGTATGTATGGAATTACCCTAGTGTGCTTAAACCGTCTATGTGAAGATTTAAATAGAACCTTTTGTTGTTAGATTTTCTATTGTAGCAATTTTTATTTCTATAGATAAGGACAGGGTTTTTGTGTTCCTTTTTTCTTTTTAGATGTATGAAAATACTTGATGTGATGGTTATGTAGTCAACACATAGTATTTTTCATTATAAGCGACTTAGTACCTTCTTATTAACATGATTCCTCTTATCCTAATTTAATTTACGTCTCAAGGTAAGATCAACTAAATAAACATGATTGTTGATATATGTAAGTTTTTGATGATAAATAAGTTCATCTAAAAAGATTGTCCAACCTCTTTTTTTTATGTATAATTAGTTCAATAGAAGTTCAACTTAAAAATGAGGTGTATAGAGATGAAAATTTCACGTTTTAATAAAGATTGCGGAAACTCTGTGGATATGAACATCATGGATGGATATTTATTTGATTTTCCAACGAATGTAGTTGAACTGCAAAAAGAAGCTGCAGATTCTTTCTTTACAGATGCTGTTACAGCTCCAGAAGAATTTAAAAAGCGTATTTTACTTTCCACAACTATTCAAGGAGAAGAGAAAGAGCGCTATTTCTTGGTCGGTGACATTGCCGCAAGTCAATTACTTGCCAACAATCACATTAATAAATTACATAATAAAATTACAAGTCATATTCCATACATCACCTTTTTAGCTGCCATTTCGTATTACCATGCGTTACATGCTAAGGATAAAAAGGATAACACAGTTGAAATTGACTATTTTTCTACGATGTTACCAATCTGGCTTCTTAAGAAAGAGAGCACGTTTGGGGCGGCTCAAAAAGCGATGGCTAATCGCTTCTTAGGCGACCATACGTTTACCGTGCATACGCCTGGTTTTGAAAATACGTTAAAGGTAGTAGTAGAAGAAAGTGCATGCTTAAAAGAGGGGGAAAGTGCACGTTTTGCGTTAAAAAAAGACTTAACCCTTGAAGATCGTGAAGATGCGAATGAGTATGTAGAATGTGAAACAGTTATGGTGGACATTGGTGGTGGTTCCATTGACGTAGTTATTCTACCTGAAGGGTTGAAAGCTGCCAATAGTCGTGAATCATTCCAAAGCATTGAAGGCATTCCTTATTTAGCGCATATTGATAAATTGCGTAAAGAGAAATTTCTAGAACTGTTTACAGACTTACGTGCCTTTGATCAATTTATTCTCGATAACTATAGCAAACAAAAGTTTGTATTAAAAAACGAAAACACAGGCGAATCCATTGATTTAACAAATACAATCAAGTCTTCTCTTCGAGAATATGTAGAGATTTTATTGGCTAAATTAAATGATGTCGCACCACCACCAGCGAACAAAGTGCGTAAATATGTGTACTGTGGAGGGGTAGCTCCTACTTTAGAAGTTGCCATCATGAATAGTATGCGTGAAAAAATTGGAGAAGAACGTACAGACAAGTACCATAAGGTTCCTCAAGATAGCCGTCACTTAAATTTATTTGGCTTGGAAATTCGTAGTATTGGTTACGTTCAGAAGAAGCAAGCAGCAGAGAAAAAAGCCGTTAAATCCTAACAACGTAGGTGATAAGGATGTCAGAACGCCAAAATGCGTTTACCATTAAGACAAATCGATTGAGTGATGAAGTGTATAATCAACTGGCTACATATGCTAAATCGCGTAAGTTAGGAGATTATATTTCGTCTTTAATTCTACGTGATTTAGATGAAACATCTACTGGAAGAAAAGCAAGGGAAGATAAAAAAACCTACGAAATGTTTGAGCATATTAAGAATGAACTATCTGATTTAAAGGCATTAGCCCAAACAACGGGTTTTAGAGGAAGCAATACTTTTAAAGAAGAAGAGCCTTCAAAGGTTCCTCAACTGAAAGAAGGAAAAGTTGCAGATTTAGAAAATATATCTGGCTCATTAGACGATGATGACTTAGAAGAATATAGCGATTTTTAAACGGTAAGCCACTAGTGCACCTAGTGGCTTTCTTTATTGTAATAAAATTTAATTTTAAAATTAAAATGGAACACAAATCTTATATCCTTACAAAAAATCGTATGCACTCGTCAAATCTACAAAATTTTTATAAGAATAAGTTCATTTAATATCTATTTTGTAGAAAAACCCACAATTTGTCGTCATGTAGAGTAAATAGTAAAACTATATTTTTTATAAGTTAGTTTATATATTTACTTATATATATAAAAAACAATGTTTTTATATTTTTAGCTAAAAATATCTTACTAAAAACCTATTAATATTAAATATTTGGAGATTTTTTGTTAGTATTCCATAAAAGAATCAATTTCTTAAAAGGGAAGTAGATGATAGGTTGGTTATGATAAGAAGTAAAAATCTCTATTTGTGGCCACTTTATTTAAATAATAAAACTAATCAATTTAACGGGATACTTTATTATTTACTTAACGTAATGTGATTTATATATAGTAACGTTTATGAAAAGTTATATCCACTGTCTCATCAATTCATCTTATTTTTTATTACGCATATCTTTTTTTATTTGTTTCATAATAAAGAGGAATGAATGAAGAAAGGAAGCGAAATCAATATGCAAAACTTGACGGAGCTAGAAGTAGAGAATTTGCGTCATCTTATTGGAGCACATGGGACACTGATTAATAAATTAGAACAATACGCACAAGAATGCAATGACCCACAGCTTACAGCAATGCTACAAAAAGATGCACGTGACGCTAGAAATACAAAACAACAGCTCATTTCATTTTTAGGATAGGAGACAGATAAAGATGAATGAAAAGGATATCGTAAATGATTATTTAGCAGGTCTTAACGCAAGTTTAACAGGTTATGCCAATATTATTAGCCAAACAAATAACCAACAATTATATGAGACACTTATTCAAATACGTAATCAGGACGAGACACGCCAACGTAGTGTGTATGAGTATGCAAAACAAAAAAATTATTACCAACCAGCTGCTCCAGCAAATTCTACTATTGTACAACAACTTAAAAATCAATTACAACAAGGATAGAAGAGACTACCTAAGCATTAGGTAGTTTCTTCACTTTTAATCTGTATATGTCATTTCTAGTTACCATAATGTACCTTATCGGAAACCAATAACAAAAAACCTTTAGATACTTATTTCTAAAGGCTTAAAGGTACATTTTTTATTATTTTTACTTTACTACCATGTTATTTCTTCTTTATCTGTTAGTTTTACAAGAAACGGAAAAAAAACAACAAAGAGTATAGCAACTATTCCACTTAAGTAGCCTATTCCTATTAAAGGGCCAGCATCTTTAAAAGAAACAAATTGTCTTGTATTACATTTAGGACACTTCTTACCGTTTTTAGAAAAGCCCAGTAACCATATGCACTTGGCATTCCATTTTTGTTTACAATGATTGCAACAAGCCATCTATATGTACCACCATTCTCTTAAAATCACATTCCTATGTACAAAGATCTTATCAGTTTTTATTAAAACGCTTATTTTGTTTTCTAACATTAATAACTTTCCAAACAAACAAGCCTATAGAAACTAATAAAATTAACCAAAAAATTTGGAAAGATATATCTGCCCAATTAATACTCGATGTATTCATATTATCCCCTCCTGATAATATATACGAATGAGTTCCATAAAAGTTACATATTTACATTATTTATACAAATATATCTTTAAAAACCTATTGTATACTACATTATTGTTAACATAATCACTCTTATCGGTAGAAATAAAAAGCAGACCCTTAATTAAAGATCTGCTTCTTTTCTTTGTTCTTTTTTCTTGAAAATACCAATCAATAACACTATAAGTCCTATTACGAAAATTACGGGAAAGATATACCACATTATTAAGGCTGCCCATCCGTTTTCTGCAATAACTGCGTATGTTAAACCAATCGCGAAAGATAAAAATGGTGCAATAGCCAACATTAGCGCTATTCCCCAAACAATGTATTTTCGTTTTTTTGTTTTTCCCTTGCTTAGTTGATAAGCTATCATCGCTCCTATAATTGCAATACCATAACCTACTACAAATGGCATTCTACCATTCCTCTCTTCTTGATTCCTATAATTTTATAATAATGGTAATTAGAGTAACAATAAAGGTTATTACTGGATGTGACTTCTCTGCACCAAAAAGAGCATCTCATATCTTAATGAGATGTTCTTTTTACAAGTCATTGTTCTATCTTTTCCTTTTGTCCAACAATCCAAGCTAATGATAAAATTGAAACCGTTATTACAATTGCAGTTAACATACCTATATACACCTCTTTTTCCTTATAATTACATTGTAACATACAATTAAAATAGAATTTAAGAGTGTATATCATATACAAAATCAGTTTACATAATACAGCTTATCGGAAATCTTAATTATAAAACAAAGCCTTTGCTTATCAGCAAAGGCTTTGTTTTAGTTGGCTAATTCTTTGACAAGATTAATAAATTCCATAGCATGGTAATGATCTTGTTTTATCATCTTTACTTTTTGAGGGTCTAAAAGGATGTTTTTTACTTGTTTGTCCTTCCAAATTGTAGTGTTGTAAGATGGGATCTTATACAACTCTCTAAACCACTCCTCTGTTGTTAACTCTTCAATAGCCAATTTTAACTTGGAATAAGAAGTAGGCTTCATTAAGATGCCGTAAGATAGTAAATCTTTAAATTCATCCATCTTGTCACCTTCCCTATATTTAGACTTTATTAAATACTGAAATTATAAACCACCATGTATATTAATCTATGAATATGGCCAAACTAATAACGTATTCCCCCTATTCCAATAAATTTGAAAATCCTTTGCCTGGGCAAAGAATTCTTTTTGTATATGTAAATATTTCTTAAGGCGCAAAGTCTTGAAAACTAGTGACAAGATATATACTAAATGAAATAGCACATAAAGAAATAAAATGTAATATTAAAAAGGGGATTTTCTGTTTGCCTTTGATAAAGAAAGAATAAATAAACCCTAGGATTGTAACTAAAATTAAAATAGGCACAGTAATCTTAATTACAGCACCAAAAATATTTGCTGTATCAATTGATAAAAGAAACAATCCAATTATAACTACATACAAAATTATTGAAGTGACTAAGGAAGCTATTGATACCTTTAAAGCATTTTTAAAAAAGTTTTTCATATAATTTCCTCCTATTTTTAGCACTGCACATTCCCTATAGTATACAGTATAAAAGGAAACAATTACCTTTTGTTTCGGAGTATAATATATTTCTAGTTACCATAATGTATGTGATCGGTAAAAATAAAGCCCTAAAAGTGTTCAACACTCTCAGGGCTCTATTTCTTATACCTGTTATGTATGTAACTAATGTTTCTGTTGACTTTGACTAGACAGATATTCAGATACATCATTTGGAACTTTAAGCTTTAAATTAAGATTTTTAATTTCAACGTCAATATAAGGAATACCTTTGTAAGTAGTAACTGTAGCAACTTGTTTAAGGTCTTTTTTACCCTTATTTGATGACTCCCCCAACTTAACAGTTCCTTCCTGATATATTTTATAGACATTCTCTTTTTTAGCATCGGCAGGGATCTCTGCAGCATCCCATTTATCCACTTTTAGTTTATTGATAAATGTATTTATATCTTGCTGCTTATCAATAGTATTTACTACTACGTCTGGATGGTTTACAGATGATACTTCTACTTTTTTAGCTTGGTCAAACCCTAAGTTTACGTCTTCCTTCATATCTTTTTCCTTTGAGCTACAACCAAACAAGAGTATAGATATACTCAAAGCTGCTATGACCCCAATATAAACTTTTTTCATAAATATCCTCCATGTAAAATCCATTAATTTACATAGAAAATTTTAACATTAATTCTTTGCTATTACTATACATCTAGAGACGTAGATTGCTATAAATCTCCTGTACAGATTTAGTTAGCATAAAACTTGTTATTGGCACAAACATGATGAAGAAGCGTTACTAATTTAATTAGCATAATATATTAGTCGTATATCGATAGATATAATATAATGAAATAAAAAAGGGAGAAATATCCAAAATGAAAAAACGCTTGTTGAATTGGGTCATCTTCATTGGGGTTATTATTATTTTAGCTATCAGTATACCGAGAATAACAAGTAATGAAGCACGCTATTTAAGTTCACCCGAAGAAGAGAAAAAGGTAGCACAACTTGAAGGGGATTTCAGAAAATGGTCACTTAGACCACTGGATAAATTTATGGTGCAAGGTTATCAAGCCAAACCGAATGGACACGAGTGGAACAGTGTGAAACAAAAATCCATAAAAAATTATCGCGTTACATATTACACCTTTTTTGGCATCCGTTATATGGAGGTAGAAGTTAGTTAAATCTAATATTTATTAAGTGGAGGGTTATAAAAATGTTTATAATTGAAACTGTTGTAGGCCTCATTTGCTTCTTTATTGTCAATATTTTATACGATACGTATATTACTAAAAGAAATAGTTCTTTTATACAATTAAGTATCATTTCAATGGTTCAAACTATTATTGCAATGAGCATTTACAATATTGTTTGAGGATTTTAAACTACTTTAAGACTCATACATAGTGTACTTTCTAGGAACAGGCTAGCTTGAAGATTTCCAAGCTAGCCTGTTTTCTTCTTCGATTCTTGTGTCACTATGAATATACTTGTAACAACTAATAAGATTAAAGCTTCTCCAATGAAGATTAATCCTTTTACATATACGTCTATAGCTTCAAATCCATTCATTTTATTAGCAGCATAAAAAGTTAAAAATAAACCAAACAATAGAGTAATTAAAGAAACTAAAAGAGAAATTATTCTTTTTTCAATAACTATACTTGCGAAAAATATCAAACTAAAAATTACTCCAATGCCTAGACAATTATTAAGAATAAAAGACATTTGCATCCCCTTAACTAGTTACCTTTTTATCCCATTTTAACATAGGCATTCTTAAAAAAAAGCTGTATACTCCATTCATTATTAGTTACCATAATGTACTTTATAGGAACTAAAAAGCCTAGAAATATTATATTTCTAGGCTTTTTAATAATTATCTATAACGTCTAGAAGAGAAGAATTGGACAATTGGAAAGATGACTAATGCTAAACAGAAAGCTGCAAACAAAGATATATTTCCAAAATCATTTTTTCTTAAGAAAATAATACGATCTAAAATCCAAAGGACGAAGAGACTTATAGTTAAGATATGATAGCTTCTTTTAGCACTCATAGTAGCAATTTTCTTACCCATTTCATCTTTTTGAACTTTTCGATCAAATCCCCACGTAGCAAGTTGGCATAAAGTAGTTATAACTCCAACTATCGCTATAACTCCCGTTACACCTAATCTAACTCCATCTTTAAAATCTGTGATGTAAATTGTAAATAATACAAAAGCGCAACTTAATAAAATAATAGTAGCAAGTACATAATTCTTTTTTACATTTCCCATTATCGATTCCCCCTGTTTTTATATAAAAATAACTCGTCTACACTAACCTCTAAATTTTCTGCTAACTGAAATGCTAACTCTAAGCTTGGATCATATTTGTTATTCTCAATCGCATTAATGGTTTGTCTAGATACTTTACAAGCATTGGCTAGTACCTCTTGAGATAACTTTTTAGATTTTCTTAGTTCTTTAATCCGGTTATCCATTCTTATCAATCCACTCCTAAAATGTAAAAAACCTTTTACATTTATAGTTTATGGTAATATTTTCATTATGTCAAACATATTTTACAAAAAAACTTTTTTTATGTATACCTTATACAGAGCTAATTTACATAATACCAATTATAGGAATTTCTAAAAGCCTTTGTGGATTACAAAGGCTTTTTAAAAGATTCTTTAGTTAAGTTCTCTATTCACAGTACCCTCTATTGCTAATAAGTACATTGTTTGAGATTTTGCGCATCCTTTTATCCATTCCGAAAAATCTTTTTGAGCTTCTTCTAACTTATCCTCTGAAATTGCTCCATCCTCTATCATTTGCTTTCCTTTGATATGAGCTACATTAGCCCAAATTGTAATACCATCATGAAAATCGTGGTCATCTTGTTTCGTCTTTTCATTTTGTTGAGTTATTTTTATATTTGTAAGTCCAGCATCTTTAAATATATTTTGAAGGTGATCAGCTATTTCATTGTCCATACCTGCATCAGAACGCCACTGTAAAAAAGCTTTGTAGAAGGATTTCATCGTTTCAGGAATTTCTGGTTCCCAAGATATTTTTGTATGATTGTAATCAAGAACCAAAACTCGACCGTTCTCTTTTGTAGACTGAATCATTTGATTTAAAGCATCTTTAGGTTTTGATAACCATTGAAGAACTCTTGCAGAAGTAACAATATCGAATTCATCCTGAAAGGGGAGATTATAGATATCAGCAATTTCAAAAGATAGCCCTGGAAGATCTTTGTAAGTTTGGCGTGCTTTTTCTATTAAAATTGGATTATTATCAACACCGACTACGCGAGTATCAGGACCGACTAACTCTGCAACTCCCGAAGTAATTGCCCCTGTACCACATCCAACATCAAGTACAGTCATTCCCGGTGTCAAGATCTCTGCTAATCTCTTGTGAGAACTCTCAAGAGTCCGGGCATCTATTACTGCCGTTTTTGTAAGTTTAGCTCTTTCCATTGCTGTATCATTAATCATATAAATTCCCATCCCCTATTTTTTGGATATTTAAATCAATTTAACACCCACCTATTCATCCGTCAAGTAGACTTCGATAATTAAAAAGAACAAGTCTAGAATAACAATTTTCTAGACTTGTTCCCTTTGCTTGAATATGTACATACATATATTAATTAATGTTATCAATTATTTGTTGAGCAACTTCCTCGGCAGATTTCCCATTTGTATAAATTATATGCTTAGACAATATGCTATTTGATTTATGTCTAATGAAGTGTTCATTTAGTTCAAACACACTTTTGTCATCTGTAATTTTACTTAGTCTTTCTGTTAAAGTATTTATAGATTCATTTATGTCTGAACTTGGAAGCAATAGAAAGATGTTTTCGTGTTTCTCTAGAATAACCTGTGCTTCTTGTAATAAAGATTTATCTTCATAAACAGAATGCCCAGCCCCGAAATCATGTATATAGTTTGGATAGTCTTCTAATACCCGTTTCACCGCATGAACTTCAAACGGCTTCCAGTAAGTATATACACCTTTAAAACCATCTGTTTGTCGTATTCTCTCTTGCTGTTCTTTACTAAATCCTATTTCTTTATAATAATCAAAACGTACATCATCAATTGAGCATTGAGGAGTATCTAGCTTATTAGCTATTATTTCTGCCACAGTCGTTTTTCCTGAACAAATAGGTCCGATTAGTATAACAGGTTTCTCCAAAACAACCCCTCCCTTTGTATAGAAAATAATACCATAAATAACCTTTTATAAGATGTATACTCATATATTTTCAGTTAACATAACAGCTATCATCGGCAGCTTTAACTATAAAGAACAAACAACTTTTTCTACCCATGCTCCTTCTGTATCAGCTAATAAAGTGTTCCATCCCAAGTTACGAGCTTCTTTAAAATTCTTTTCTTGATCATCAACAAATAGAATATGTTTTTTATCTAAATATCGTCCAACTTTCAGGTATATGGCCCTATCTGGTTTACAACAACCTGCTTCTCCAGAAATAGTAATACTTTTTATATAAGGTTGAACCTCAGCAAGAATATGTTGTATCCACTCAATTCGATGATTACTTAATAAATGGATATTGGCATACTGACTCCATAGAGGTATTTGTTTAAGTGCTGGTAAAGGTTTTATAATTGATTTTAATTTAGAATTTGCATAGTTTATTTCAATAGAAGGAAAAGAGGTATTTAACTTTAACCAAAAATCTTTTTCTGTAATTTCTCCAGTCCATAATTCTTTACGAGTTTCTTTTTTAAATTGAATAAGTTTCTCATACGGGACTTCGAACTTTAGAGATAAATCGTTCCAAAAGTGTGGAGAAAGATTAGTTGCAAGTACTCCAGCTATATCTAAGACTAGATTCGGTTTAGAATACATTTTATATAGACACTCCTTAAAAGATATATTTCCTATATTTTCAATTAATCTATATAAAATCCCTATCAAAGTTATAAATTACAATCAAAATCTTAATACATAAGATATACAGAGATAGTTCACATAATGTGAGTTCTAGGTACCAATTATGATTAATTAATTCCTCAGTAATTATAAAAAACATTTCTACTTTAAGAGTGGGTGTTCCTTGCAATGCTCAATATAAAAGTCATCAATCTTTTTAAACACTTGTTGAATAGTTGAAGACGAAATAAAGGGATTTAATAAAACTGCCCTCAACCAACGTTTTCCTCTATAAGCAGGTAAGGATAGAAACACCTGCTGATCTTTTAACAAATATTGTTGCAACTTAAGGTTTAATTGATCTTGATGTTTTTGGTCATACTCGTTTAAAAGTAGTCTAAAACAACATATATTGGTATCTGATTCACCTGATAGCTCCAAATAAGATCGTTTCTTTACTTCTCTTGTAAATTCTTCAATAAGTGTGAAACCTTGATTTATTAAATCTTCATATCCTTTTAAACCAATATGCTGAAGAGATAGATATAATTTCAGAATATCGGCATGTCGAGTACCTTGAACGCTTATTTCTCCCAAATTAGTAAAGTCCGTTTCATTCATGTAAGGTGCTGAAATACGAAAATCAGTTTCCAACAAATGATGGTTTTTAAATAAAACCATTGCGCATGTTTTAGCGACATACATCCACTTTTGTGGATTGAATGTAATCGAATCTGCTTTTTCAATTCCAGAGAGAAGTTTCTTATGTTTTTTTGAAAAGACAAGTGCTCCACCATATGCTGCATCTACATGAAACCACATTCCGTATTTCGTTGTTATTTCTGAAATAGGCAGTAAAGGATCAATGCTACCTGTAACAGTCGTTCCTGCGGTAGCAACAACTGCGAAAGGTTGCTTTCCTTCTTGAATAAGTGTAGTAATCTTTGTTTCTAAATCTTTGGTATCCATTTGGGAATTAGAATTACTTTTTACAGGAATGACACTAGACGTGCCCAGTCCTAGTAGCATTGCAGCCTTATGCAAGGAAGTATGACTTGCTTCTGAAACCAAAATGACAGGTTTCTTTGTTAAAGAAGTTATTCCGTTCTCTTTTACTTGGAGGATAGAATTCCGTGCAACAGCTAGGGCCTGAAGATTAGCAAGGCTACCCCCACTTGTTATAACTCCGCCAGCATTTTGTCCTAAATCAAACATCTGAGTAAGCTGTTGAAGTACTTGAACCTCCATTTTGGAAAAGACAGGGGACATTTCAAGACTCAGCATATTGTTATTAAGGGCAGTTGTTACAAACTCACTCAAACAGGAAATTAACGTAGGAATGGAGTCCATATGTCCCATGTACCTTGGGTTTAAAGGATTCATAGAGTGCTTTAATATGATCTCTAACTGTAAGAGAAGCTCTTCTGTGGAAATACCATCTGAAGAAAATTCATTAAAAAGTTTTGTCTTACATTCAGGTGAAAGAGGGGGATGATCTCCTGAATTGCTTGCATAATCAACTACCAAATTTATTACCGCATCAATAAGTATCTTGACCTCCTTAACATTTTTACCGTTTGGATCAATAAAGGAATCAGTTGGAAGAACGCCTATTTTCATCATCATCACACTTCTTTCCTAGTAATCTAATTATTCTAACAATAAGAGAAAGAAATGTGTATACCTTATACAGATCTAGTTAACATAATCAGCATTATCGGCACCTAAACATTCAGTCTTCTAATTCATGTCATTTCTTATAGAATCAATAAAGTTGAATGCAATTTTGGAAAGTTCATCTTTTTCTCTTGTACATAACGAAATAGGATTTTTTAAATGAACTTCTTCTACATGTATAATTGCTACTTGCTCTTGAGCTAAGTGCTCATTCACTTCAAGCGAGGAAACAAAAGTAACTCCATATCCTGCAATCACCGTTCTGATTGTTTCATTCAATCCATTAATTTGTAATCCGATAATTGGCTTATTGACATTATGAATCTTACAGAGAGAAAATAATTTTTCCCGTGAAGAACTGCCTTCTTCACGAAATACAAAAGGTTCTCTTACAATTTCAGATAATGCAACTTTCTTTCCAGCATATTTATGATTTTTATGTACAATAAACAACATTTGATCTTCAAATAGTTCATTACTCGTAATTAATGAATGAAATTCCTTTCTACCGCCTATCAAAGCGATTTCAGCTTGGTAATTAATCAAATGGTCAATTGCTTTACTAGAATTAGTAGTTGTTAATTCTACCTCTACCTTAGGATATTGCTGTTTATATAATCCAATCCATTTAGGCAGTAAAAAGTTTGCAGGGAGGTATGTTGCTACAATACGCAGCTTTCCGGCTGTACCATCTTTGTATTGTTTAATAGAAGATTCAATCTCACATTCAAGAGAAAATAATCTTTTAGCATGCTTAGCAAGTTGTTCACCAGCAGGAGTTAAAAAAATCCCTCTTCCTTTAGGAGATACTAACGTTAAATCAATTTCTTGCTCCAATTTTTTTATTTGAGCTGTTACTGCCGGTTGACTTATATTTAATTCCTCAGCAGCACGAGTTACACTTCTTTTTTCTGCTACCGTGTAAAATAATCTTAAAGCATGAAGATTCATGTTTCGCTCCTTTAATCATAAATAAAAGTTATCAATACTAAATAAATATATATTAGATTTATAAAACCTCTTCCTTTATTCTAAAACTATAAAATGTAGTACTCAAGAATATTTCTTAACAACGAGGTGAGAGGGGAATAGAAACTTCCCTTATAAAAATGAAATTAGTATGCATGGAATGTGGTAAATCAATTTCTTATGATCATTTTAGTTATCACTGTGAATGTGGTGGACTGTTTGATATTGTTCAGGACTTTCATAACCACGATGCGGAGCGATTAAAACGCTTATTTAATGAGCGTCTTTCAGAACGTATGACTCCCTATGCCAGTGGTGTATGGAGATATAAAGAACTAATCTTCCCTGAGTTACCTGAAGAATGTATTGTAACGAAATATGAAGGAAATACAGGGTTATATACGCATCAATTAATTCAAGATTACATTGGTTTGAGACAAATTTATTTAAAAGCACAGAGCGAAAATCCTAGTGGCTCATTTAAAGATAATGGCATGACCGTAGCTGTTTCTCATGGAAAATCCCTAGGGTATAAAAAATTCACTTGTACTTCAACTGGAAATACCTCTTCATCCTTAGCTATGTATGCTTCCATAGGAAATTCAGATTCTTACATTTTTGTTCCTAATAAGGATATATCGATGAACAAGGTACTACAAACAATCGCATATGGTGCTCATGTATTTAGTATTCTTGGAACGTATGATGATGGGATTGAATTTTTAGAGAAATATAGTGAAGGTTTAGGTTTATATGTTTGTAATTCAATTAATCCGTTTAGAATAGAAGGTCAAAAAAGCATTATTTATGAGGTTGCTCAATATCTAAATTGGAATTTACCGGATTGGATTGTTGTACCTGGTGGAGCTTTAAGTAACGCAACGGCATTAGGTAAAGGACTACATGATTTATTTACACTTGGATTGATAGATAAACTTCCGAGGATTGCAATTATACAGGCAGAAGGGGCGAGTCCATTTCACCAAATGATAGATCAGAAAATGAAAGAACTTATACCTGATGGATCTCCATACACCAGAGCTTCTGCATTGAATATTGGAAATCCACCAAGCTGGAAGAAGGCAAAACATGCTCTAAAAGAAACAAATGGAATTACAGCTTCAGTATCGGACACTGAAATTCTTAATGCAAAAGCTATTATAGATAGAAGTGGGATTGGATGTGAGCCAGCCTCTGCAGCTACAGTTGCCGGATTGAAAAAACTAGTAGATCAGCAGAAGATTGATAAGGATGAGACCGCATTATGCATTCTAACAGGGAATATTTTAAAAGATACAGATGCTTTAAAGGAATATCATTCTGAAGATAATATGGTTGCAACTTTTAAAAATACACTACAAGCAACTTCCTTAGATTACAAAACTATTCAAAGCTATATATAATTCCTTGTAACAGTTTAAAAGCCTCCTGTTACTTTGTCAGGAGATTTCCCTCTTTATGCTGTATACCATTATATAATCTTAGTTAACATAAAACGTATCATCGGTACTGAAAAAGGATCTTTGTTTAAAAGATCCTTTTAACTGCTTATTTAACTTTACTTGCTAGTAAAATATCTTTTATCTCGTCAATACTATTTACAATATATGTTGGATTGGAATCACTTAATTCTTTAAATGAACCATATCCATAAGTTACTCCAGCAGAATCAATACCCGTATTATTTGCACCAATAATATCGTGTTTTCTGTCCCCAATCATAATAAAATCCTGTATCCTATGCTCATTATACTTATCAAGTATGTATTGAATAATTTCAGTTTTTGATGATCTTGTCCCATCAAGATTACTTCCAACAACAAGTTCAAAATACTGGTCAATATTAAAATACTTTAATATTTGTTCAGAAAATACAGTAGGCTTTGAAGTTGCAACAACTAAAGTATATTTTCGTTCTTTTAATGACTTTAATAGTAAAGGAATATCTGAATATAACTCATTCTCAAACATCCCCTTATCCTTAAACCTTTCCCTGTAATAATCAATTGCCCTTTGTGTATCTACCTCATCAAAATCGTAATATTCAGCAAATGAAACTTGAAGTGGTGGACCGATAAAACATTCAAGTTTATCAATATTAGGCTCATCAATGTCCATTTTCTGTAGCGCATATTGAACAGATTTAGTTATACCTATCTTGGGATCTGAAAGTGTTCCATCTAAATCAAATAAAATTATTTTATATTTGTCCATATTAAGCTCCCCCTTTGCATTAAATAATCTCCTCATTTTACCACATAAAATTCAGAATACCCCCACGATCACCTTAAACCGCCCAGTTTTCTTCATTAAACGACCGATTGCTGAATAATATCCCCAATAATCAGTTGAATAGTCTAATACATAAATCTAGTAAACCTAATGTGATTTATAAGAGTGCATTAATTAATACTTTTGAAATAGACTTTAAATTAGTGTCTTCAAAAGATAACTTGTAGATATCAGGCATCTGTAAGTTCTTCCAAAAATCAAAGTCATATTTTGCATCAAAATAATTCATAATAAGTACCATAATATTGCCATGCGTTCCAATCACAATATTTTTTCCTTTATGCTTTTCTAGAATTTTAAAGATACATGCTATGCCTCTTTGTTGAGCTATTGTATTTGACTCTCCGCCTTTTAGACAAAATGAAGGATCGTCCCAAACTTTTGTGATAGCCGTCTCAAAATCATCTATCGGATAGGAACTAAGGGTTCTTTCTCTTAGTTCAAATTCTATTTGAATATCTAATTTGAAGTGATTAGCAACCCCCTCAATTGTTTGAAAAGCTCGTTTATATGGACTTGAAATAGCAATATGTATATCTTCTTTTTTAAGTAGATTAATAATCTGTTTAGCATCTAACAAACCTTTTTTTGATAAGGATCTTCCCATTTCATCTGGTGTGTAAATTGAATGAGCATGACGAACCATATATAAGTTTGTCATATACTTTCTCCACCTCCTTAGCTTGTGTATATTATATATTATTAGTTAACATAATCACTCTTATCGACAATCTTTTACAACTTCACGAAAAAACCAGTCTCTTTTCGTTGGAGAAGGACTGGTTTCGTATAGTTATAATTTATTTATAGTTAAAAGTTCTGTGGCTGCAGGCACAAAACGAAATGTTGTATCTATCGTTTTAACTATTGTGTTTTCCTCATTTAAAGAATCGACCAATTCATCTAAATAAGGATATCGTTCGTTTTTAAATCCTACTAACGGATAAATTCTAATCATACCGCCTTTTTTAGTTACTCGAATCATTTCTTGAATGGCCTGTAAATGAAACTCAAGATTAAACTGTTCCTGATAAAGAAATAAGAAATGATTACATAACACAAGTGAGAATGTCTCATCATCAAAAGGTAAATTAGGTAAAGTTCCAGCAATAAAACGTTTTTCTATAGAATTTTCTTTATAGTGATTTAAAAAGATTTTAAAAGAATCTTCTCTTATCTTATCGTGTTCTTCCAGGTTCTTATAAGAATCCCAAGAGAAGAACGACATATTTTTAGCCAGTTTTTCGGTGGCTTCTTTTATTTCTTTCTGTCCATGTAAGGTCATTTGTTCAACTGTTAAATCATAAAGAGGATCTACGGCAACGGCGTCATAGCCTTTTTTATTAGCTTCTGCTATAAATGAAGAAGCTCCAGCTGCAACATCTAGGATTTTTCCCTTTTTAAGAAAATTGTCTTCTAACAAAAACATTTTTTCGTACTCTCCATAAGACCTACATGTCATAGCTACTCCAACTTGCTCATAAAACTCTGCTTTACTCTTCTAAACTCATCTCTCCTCTACTCAACTAAAACTATAAGTTGGAAAAATCTAACAATTACAATTCTACCCTTCCTTATCCCTGTTTTCAACAGTAATTTCATTTATATAATATTACTCTTAGTTAACATAAAACATTTTCCAGGCACCACGAAGAAGCGCTAATCTTTTCTTAGACTAACGCTCCCTATAGTTTGTTTAATAATCTAATCTACAATTAAAGCTTTAATTCTTCATATTTGCTTACATAGAGATAATTTTCGTTGCAACTTTTTGTTGAAATGCTTGATCATGCTCAACGATAACCATTGTGGGACTAAAGCTTTGAATGAGCTCTTCAATCTGCACACGCGAATAAATATCAATAAAATTTAATGGTTCATCCCAAATATATAAATGAGCTTTTTCACATAAACTTTTGGCTATAAGCAGCTTTTTCTTTTGTCCACCAGAATAGTGAGATATATCTTTCTCAAATTGAATTCGATCAAAATCCATCTTACGTAGAATAGATTTAAATAACGTTTCATTAATCTCATATTCTTCAATAAAGTCCGATAATCGTCCTTTCAAATGAGAGGTATCTTGTTGGACATAAGAAATAAGGAGGCCTGAACTTAAATTCATTGAGCCTGTATACTGTATTGGTTCTCCTAGAATTAGTTTTAGAATACTACTTTTTCCACTTCCATTCTTTCCATCAAGTACAATACGGTCACCTTGTTCAACTTTAAAGCTTATTGGCTTGTTTACTATTTGGTCATTATACTTAACAGATACATCAGTCAAATTAATCAATTCATTCGATTGACATTCTAATGGTTCTAATTTTAACGACTCGGTTTTTTCCACATTTTCCAACAGCTTTGACTTTTCTTCAATAGCTTTTTGTTGCCTGGATTCAAGGTTTTTTGCTCTCTTCATCATCTTTGCTGCTTTATGTCCTACAAAACCTTTATCCAACTTAGAACCAGAATTTGTTGTCCCATTTTTGGAAGATTCCACTTGATTAGACCAACCTGTTGCACGCTTGGAAGATTGTTTTAATCTTCCGATGTCTTTTTGTAGACGTTGATTCTTTGCCTCTTCGTGCTCCTGCTGTCTATCAAAGTTTAATTTCCACGAAGAATAGTTACCACTTTGAACTTCAATGTTTGCTCTATTGATAGATAAGATATGATCCACGCATCCATCTAAAAACATTCTGTCATGGGAAATTAAAATAAACCCTTTTTTCTTCCTTAAATAATCAGAGACTATCTTTCGTGCATCAGTGTCTAGGTGATTGGTTGGTTCATCAATCAATAGAAATTGACCCTCATTCAAAAAAAGGCCAGCAAGCAACACCTTTGTTTGTTCGCCGTTGGATAATGTTTTAAATGGTCGGTACATGACCTCCGCATCAACATTTAAATAGGATATCTCACGAAGAAATTCCCAATCTTCTACTTGGGGACAAATTTCTTCTAAGATTTCATGAGTATACTTGTTTTTATCCGAAACTGGATAAGGGAAATAATTAAATTCTACCGAGGAAATGATTTTCCCACTATACTCATAATTCTCTAATAATAAATTAAAGAATGTTGTTTTACCTCGTCCATTTCTACCGATAAATCCAAGTTTCCAATCCGTATCTATTTGAAAGTTTACATCTTCAAAAATATTGTCAAAACTATTCGGATAAGAAAAAGTTAAATTTTGAACTTGTATCATTGACATAATAATTCCTCCTTTGTATAGCAACACTTTTTACTTTTTATACAAAGTCGGCACATCCATCTATTCTAAATTACTCTGTATAAGCTTGATGGATATTAACGACTTATACAGAGTATTACATGCGTAACAATAGTGTCTGAACTGCTCATTTCTCTCTCTCCTTTATTCATTAGATTAAGTTGCAGCATTAAAAAATATTAAGCCTACCTATGAGAGCATAAAAAATCCTCCCAGTTTGTAATTGGAAGGATTAGTCTTTCACTTATGTTAAATAAGTGCTTATTTGCCATCGGAATAATGACAAATGAAGTATAAACTGATTTATAAAAATGGATAGACTAATCCTATATTTTGTAGTTTGAAGTTATTCATTTCAAATAAAAATATAGATTAGTTAATCATTGTCCATTCATCAGTCCTCTCATAATTGTACCTTTATATTAACAATTTTCTTTATGAAATACAATGTCGCAATGTATTCCATATCGTTTATGCCTTCCATCTGTAATAAAAACCAAATTAGAAGTAAGCTTTTATTTATAAATTTAATGTTAAGTAGTCTTTCTAATTAACATAATAGATCTTTTCGGAACCTCTATTAAAAGGAGTATTTGGCTTGTGAGTTGATGAAAGAAATATGTATAAATATTTAGTTATCATAATGTGGATTACAGAAAATATAAAACCTGAAATTCCTTGTTCCATAATGGAAGGTATCTCAGGTTCTTTTGAAATTTATTGATTTTGAAAAAGATAAAGGCCAAATCCTAAAGTATCTCTACCCCATGTAAGGTAAGTACGTTTCCAAGACCTAATTTTATTTAACATACTGTCACAATCAGGGGCGTTCGGGTTTTCATAACAATATTTTTCCATAGACATAGTATATAGTCCTTCATATCCATCCCAATCATCGTCACTTGCAACAACTGACCAAATCGGCACGAGCCCCATACTTTCTCCCATAAAAACATTCTCATGGTGTTTTTTTAATTGTTTACCCCAAAATGATAACAGGTTATAATCAGAACTATGTATTTTCGGGTATCGAATTAAATCTACATTTTGGTCCCTTTGTGCTTAATGTAGGATGGGAGCTTGTAGCCTACATTTCTGTAGTGAAATGAAATACAAACTATATAGAAAGGCGAGGAAAAATTGAATACACTTAGTGGAAAAAAAAGAATTCAACTTGCGATACTTTTGGGATCACTTGGACTCTTAGGCCCTTTTACAATTGATACGTATTTACCTTCCTTCCCCACAATCGTAAAAGATTTTCATACTACGGCATCACTCGTACAAATTAGTTTGACAGCATGCTTATTAGGATTGGGAGCAGGACAATTATTTATTGGCCCATTGAGTGATGTGAAAGGCCGTCGTAAACCTTTACTATTATTTCTTTGCGTATACTTATTAGCTTCTTTAACTTGCTCGTTTTCACCAAATATCTATTTCCTTATTGTGGCTCGTTTTGTCCAGGGTTTTTCCGCAGCAGGCGGACTTGTGGTTTCAAGAGCTATTGTCAGGGACCTTTTCAGTGGAAAGGAACTGATCAAATTTTTTACTTTAATTGTATTAGTCGGTAACCTCGGCCCAATCGTTGCACCAATTGCTGGAGGAGCCATTCTTTCGTTTACCAAGTGGAATGGAGTTTTTATTGTTTTAGCTTGTATTGGAGCTATATTAATCTTCATGGTTTCTCTAAAACTACCAGAAACGCTACCACCTGAAAAACGTGTACCTAGTAATCTGCCACAGCTCATGAGCAATTTTGGTTCCTTATTTAAGGAGCGAGAATTCATGGGATACGCATTCACACAAGGATTCACGACAGCTGGAATATTTGCCTATGTATCTGGTATTCCGTTTGTCTATCAAAATATTTACCATGTTTCTCCGCAACAGTTCAGTCTACTCTTTGGAGTTAATGGTTTAGGCTTGATTATTGGAAGTCAGTTGGTTGGACGCTTGGCCGATTACATTTCGGAGCGGACATTCTTAAAGATAGGACTAGGAATTTCTATTGCAGCAGGAGCAATCCTACTCATCGCTCTTCTTTTAAAAGCTCCATTAATTGCCGTGGCGATCCCGATTTTCTTTTTTGTCTCATCAATCAGTATTATTGGTACGACGTCCTTTGCATTAGCCATTGAATCACAAGGACATATTGCGGGCAGCGCCTCCGCATTATTAGGCTTATTGCCATTTGTACTCGGATCGCTATCAGCACCTCTTGTTGGAATAGCAGGATCGTATACGGGTGTTCCAATGGGCGTTACGATCTTTGGTGCTAGCTTGTTGGCGTTTCTTTCCTATTTTGTTTTAGTTCGAAAGCGTTCGGTTAGGAGGCAGAGGCCCAATGATGCTGAACAAGGTTCTAAGCTATAATGTGGATACGTATGTTATTTAAGTCAATTAGACAGTTGACACGTAAGAAGAAAAAAACATTAATGTTATTAACAACACGCCCCAAGTGATGAGCCATCGCTTGGGGCTGTTTTCGTTTTGATGCATTGTTTATATAACAAACAGTATTTTTTTCTGTCTTTAAGCTGTATATCATATACAAAGATAGTTAACGTAAAACGTATTATCGGCAATGAAATCAACTACTTTCTTCTTTCTTCTGTTATAATGAAACATAAAATTTTTAAGGAAGGGATGATTAATAACATGGACTTATCATCTATACTATCCTTTTTAGGTGTAGCTATATTACTTACACTTATACCAGGTCCGGACAATTTATTTGTTTTAGCTCAAAGCATATCAAACGGAAAAAAGGCAGGGATCTTAACTGCACTAGGACTTTCTACAGGACTCATTTTCCATATAACAGCTGCAACACTTGGAATTACGGCTATCATTTATCAATCGGCTATAGTATTTTCAATCGTCAAATATGCCGGAGCAGCATATTTATTATTCTTAGCATACAAATCTTTTAGAGAAAAAGACTCGCAACTTGATCTTAATGATGAAAATTCAATAAGCTACAAGTCTTTATATAGAAAAGCTGTTATAAGTAATCTCTTAAATCCAAAAGTATCCTTATTTTTTCTAGCCTTTCTCCCTCAGTTTATTAATTACACAAACGGAAATGTGACAAAACAAATGCTTATTTATGGAATTTTATCCTTGATACAAAGTTTAGTTATCTTTATTTTGATAAGTATATTTGCAGGAAAAGTAAGGAATTATTTAAAGAAAAACCCTACTATAGCAAAGA
The DNA here is from genome assembly GCF_046535215.1 of Priestia sp. SIMBA_032. Classification (NCBI taxonomy): domain Bacteria; kingdom Bacillati; phylum Bacillota; class Bacilli; order Caryophanales; family Bacillaceae; genus Priestia; species Priestia sp. SIMBA_032. The sequence continues at coordinate 26,925 of NZ_JAWRXD010000026.1, forward strand.
AAATTAACCTGATTCAAGGATCTTTGTTTACCCTTATTGGATTAAAAATCGCTTTTACTCAAAAATAAAAAAGACAGCCACTATTTATATATAAATAGTGGCTGTCTTTTTTATTTTTAAGTTGTATACGATATACAACCTTAGTTACCATAATCCATATTATCGGTAATCATTTACAACTTCATAAAAAAACAAGTCTCTCTCCATTAGAGAAAGACTTGTTTTGTATAGTTATAGTTTATTTATAGTTAAAAGTTCTGTGGCTGCAGGAACAAAGCGAAATGTTGTATCTATGGTTTTAACTACCGTGTTTTCATCGTTTAAAGTTTCTACTAATTCATCTAAATAAGGATATCGTTCATTTTTAAATCCCACTAACGGATAAATTCTAATCATACCGCCTTTTTTAGTTACTCGAATCATTTCTCGAATGGCCTGTAAATGAAACTCAAGATCAAACTGTTCCTGATAAAGAAATAAGAAATGATTACATAACACAAGCGAGAATGTCTCATCATCAAAAGGTAAATTAGGTAAAGTTCCAGTAATAAAACCTTTTTCTATAGAATTTTCTTTATAGTGTTTTAAAAAGAGTTTAAAAGAATCTTCTCTTATCGTATCGTGTTCCTCCAGGTTCTTATAAGAATCCCAAGAGAGGGACGAAATATTTTTAGCCAGCTTTTCGGTGGCTTCTTTCATTTCTTTCTGCCCATGTAAGGTCATTTGCTCAACTGTTAAATCATAAAGGGGATCTACAGCAACAGCATCATAGCCTCTTTCGTTAGCTTCTGCTATAAATGAAGAAGCTCCAGCTGCAACATCTAATATTTTACCTTTTTTTAGAAAATCGTCTTCTAGCAAAAACATCTTTTCGTACTCTCCATAAGACCTACATGTCATGGCTACTCCAACTTGCTCATAAAACTCTGCTTTACTCATCTACACTCATCTCTCCTCTACTCAACTAAAACTAATAGTTAGAAGAATCTAACAATTAAATTTTACCCTTCCTCATTCCTATTTTCAACAGTAACTTGATGTATATTTTATTTATTCTAAGTTACCGTAATATGCTTTATCTATTTTTATAATTTTGTTGTATTATAGCTTCCTAAAACTAAAACATCATGGCCGTACGTTTCTAAAATAGCAATGGCTTTACGAACACTATCTTCCTGCAAACTCTTTTCAGTTTCAATAAAAAAACGATATGTACCTAATTTCTTCTTAGTAGGGCGAGACTCAATCCAGGTAAGATTAATAGAGAGAGATGAAAATACATTTAAAATTATCGCTAATAAACCAGGGCGCTCCTCATTAGGCGTTACCACTAACATTGTCTTCTTTCCTTTAGTTAATTTATTTTCATGCCTTCCCACTAAAACAAAACGAGTACAGTTCTCGCCATGATCTTGAATATTACTTTTCGTTACTTGTAAATCAAACATTCTTGCAGACCATTCAGAACCAATGGCACCTACATCTTTTCTAGCCTCATCACGTAAAGTTTTAGCAGCAGAGGCTGTACTATTAAAATGCTTACTTGTAGCTCTTAGTTCTCGAATGTAGTTTCTACATTGAGCTAGTGCGGGTGGAATTGACCAAACCTCTTCAATTTGATCAGACTCGACACCTTTCAATGTAAGTAAGTGCAAAGAAACAGGGAGAATTACTTCCTCTTCAATAAAGAAATCATCCATTAATAAGCCATCTGCTGTCATATTGATTGTACCTTCAATTGAATTTTCAATTGGTACTAGGCCTTTATCAACTCGATGGTCCTTAACAGCATCAAGTACATCTAAAATGGATTCACACATAAGCCATTCCACTTTATTAGATGAAAAATAACGAAATGCAGCTTCTTCTGAAAATGTGCCTTGGGGTCCTAAATATGCAACTTTCAAGTTCAAAACTCCTTCAGTTTTGAACCAAGTATAACCTAAATTTTCTATTGAAAACATATAAAATTACATATTACTCCAATTATCCATAGGGGAAAATGTGTTTTAAAAGATGAATAGGATATACAAAATTATTTGACATAATGGAGGTGGACAGGTTCATAGGAAAAGTCCTGAAATAAAGTTTCAGGACTTTCGAATAACGAACATTGCCAATCTATAATATCACTTTCTGACTTAAAATTATTCATTAATTTACTTCATTTTATGTGTTTTTGTAAAAGTTCTTTAAAAGAGCAATATTTATTTAAAAATGCTTAATGCAAGGTCATGAAAAAAGTATTTATAAATTAGAGAAATAAATAATATTGACAAGGAAGTAACAAGAGTCTTTTTAATAAAAGTATCCCCTTGTTTAATAGCCATGTTACTCCCTATATAGTTTCCTAATATATTTCCTAAAATCATAGGAATGCCTTTTAACAGCAATACATGTCCACCTATTATGAAGGCAATTAAAGCCCCAATATTAGAAGCGAAATTAAAAATTTTAGATGTAGCTGAGGCTTCCAATAAGGTAAATTTCACTACGTAGTGAAATAGAATAATCATTAAGCTGCCCGTTCCAGGTCCAAAGAATCCATCATAAAATCCTGCTGTGAAACAAACAAATAAAACAATAAATAAAGCTAACTTTCCACTAGGCATTGAAGCCTCAGAAGTATGCTGTTTTTTAGGTAAAATTGTTAAAATAAGACCAATTGGAAATAAGAATACAATAATTTTCCCTACAAGTTCTTCATCGAAAAAAAGGATAAGTTTAGCCCCAACATAAGCGCCTATTATTGCTGTTATAATGCCGTAACTTGCAATTTTCCAAACAATTTTCTTGTTTTTCATATAGTTTCTTATAGCTACCATTGTCCCAATTGTTCCTACAAGTTTTTCTTGTGCAAGGGCGGTTTGGGCAGGAAACCCTGCTAAGATGAAGGACGGGACCATAATTAGTCCTCCACCACCAGCTACACTGTCAATAAATCCTGCTAGGAAACAACAAAAAAATAACACTAAAGTTATGGTTATACCACCATCAAATATCTCTGCCATCACAATCACCATCTTATAATTTATATTTTAAATTAAGCTTTTAACACATAAGGTTTTTCATTCTGAGCAGGAATCCCCCTATTTAAATCCTTAATCCCAAATAGTCGGATCATCCATCTATCTATGCCATTAAAATTAGGGGTAAACCCTTCACGAGAGTGAAGTGTCTTTTGGTTTCGGAATATAACATAATCCCCTGGTTGAAGAACAAATTTATTGATTTTATCACTGCTGTCTATAATTGATTGAAACTCTTTTAAAGCAGCTTGGGCTAGATCCGTATGGCCCTCAACATTTTGCTTGTCATACCTCGAAATAAACCCTAGTTCTTGACTATAAGAAAGAATAGGTAATAAATCTGTTTTTACATTCATACCAACGAATGAATCTGGGCGTTTTATAACAAATTGGGCTTTTTGTAATTCTTCTAAAGAGCCTTTTGATAAATATTTAATCACATCGTCTAGAAGCATAACCTTTGTAGGAACAGATACATTTGATCTTAAACTGTGTAAGGAAAGATACTCAGGGCATCCAGATAAGTCATTTACTGGTTCGGTTATTAACGGGAGGTCTGGATTATCAACGTGCATACCAAATTCTATTTTAGATCCATGAGAACTGACATCAGAGATAGCTGCTACTGAAGGTGAAACATGTCTCACAATGTAACCATCATTTTCTCCCTTGTAAGTAATAGGGTTAACTTCTAAAACACCCATCATTGCAAAGGATAAAGCTGTCGAAAGGGGTAAATCATCTAGTCTGCAATAGCCAGTGTAAGGAGTAGGGGGTAAGTTTTTCTCAATAGGAAAATTCCTAACAACTAAAATATGATTTTCTCCATTTTTAAACTCTTCCACCTTTTGCTTATGAGTAGAGTCTGCAAACAGTATTTGTTCCAAGACAAAACCTAATAAGTTTTTTACTTTTAAAAAATAACTCTCATCATTTGTAGTGTGAAATGGTAATAGAGTTTGAAGCTTCTCTTTCTGTTCTTCACTCAAATAGATCTCGTTTACACCCCCGAGTATTACCTGGCTTGTTTGTCTTTGTCATTGTTACATTCAATTTTTTCATCTCCTTCATGATTTTCAGTTCAAAATTTTTACATTTAAATCCAAACAATTACATATTCTATAAGTAATATTTTTAGAAATCAACATTTATTTCGAATTTTTAGATTATTTTGTAAAAACGTTGACTTAATTTGTATATAATTGTATTATTTTAGAATTGATAGAACATTTAGATAAAGGATGGTGCTATTACTTTATGAATAACAATCATAAGACTATAGGATTTATTGGAACAGGTGTAATGGGAAAAAGCATGGCTGGTCATATCTTAAATGAGGGTCACAAAGTATTGGTTTATAACCGTACTCAATCACGTACTAAAGAATTAGTGGATAAAGGAGCAGTATGGATAGAGACAGTAGGTGAATTAGCTGAACAATCTGATATTATCATCACTATGGTTGGATACCCTCAAGATGTAAAAGAAGTTTATTTAGGGGAAGAAGGAATTTTAAATAAAGCTAAAAAAGGCACATACGCGATAGATATGACAACTTCTAGTCCTATACTTGCACGTGATATTCACTCACAAGCGATAGAGAGAGGAATACATACACTAGATGCTCCTGTTTCTGGGGGAGACGTAGGGGCACAACAAGCAAAGTTAGCTATTATGGTAGGCGGACTAAAGGAAGATTTCGACTATGTTAAACCTATTCTTGAATTAATGGGTACTAATATTGTGTTACAAGGTGGACCTGGATCAGGTCAACATACTAAAATGTGTAACCAGATTGCCATTGCTTCTAATATGATAGGTGTATGCGAAGCTATTTTATATGCTGAAAAGGCTGGTTTAGATCCAAATGTAGTGTTACAAAGTATTGAGACAGGTGCGGCAGGCAGTTGGTCTTTAAGTAATTTAGCTCCAAGAATGATCAAAGGAGACTTTGAACCAGGTTTTTATATTAAACATTTTATTAAAGATATGAAGATTGCTATAGAAAGTGCTGAAGAAATGCAATTATATACACCGGGGCTAAGATTGGCTAAATCTTTATATGAAAAGCTGGAAGAAGATAAACAAGAAAATAAAGGAACTCAAGCTTTATACTTATTATTAGCCAATCAAGCAGCTACTGTATAACAACATTTAATTGTCCAAAGAAAATACAAAGTGAGGCTATTTTTTATATAGATTCACTTTTGTATGTCGAAAGGGAAGAAATATATTGATTACGAAAATGGAACATACAGCTATTATGGTTGCCAGTATGGAGGATTCTATCAGATACTATTCAGACATGTTTGGGTTTAAAGTTCGTCTTCGAGGGTCTTCTCAAACAAAAGAGATGGCATTTTTATATTTGGAAGAGCAGCCTAACATGGAGATTGAGTTGATTCGAGATATAAATCCTGTTGGTGAGTATAGTAAAAGTGGAATTGTAAATCACCTTGCGTTTACAGTAGAAAATATTAACGAAGCAATTAATCACTATAAGGAAAAGGGGATTGAATTTTTATCCTCTGAACCCCAACCAACACTTGAAGGTGGACGTATGGTTTTATTTTACGGGCCTAACGAGGAATTATTGCAATTCACAGAGCGAGTGAAAAATTAGTATTAATCAAATAATACAATTGTCTGACAAAACACTATGAATTTAGATCTTTATTTATAAATTAATAATGAAATTTTATATTTTTATCAAATTACTCAAGACGTTGTGCGGCATCAGTTCTTAAATAAGTTATGTATAACGGAAGAAACTACTGATTCACCACTGGTAGTTTCTTCTATTTTTATCCTATAAAAAGTTCACTAATCAATGTAATTATTGCCTATATGAGGGATTATGTAAAATTGGACGGGGGACGGGATTGTCGAAATCTAAAATAATTCTTTAAAAGTCAATTAATATGTATGCCCTCTTTAAATGTACTCATTTTTTGAAAATTCCACTTTATATATATGTATCTATTATTACAGATTTGAAATTTTTTGCGTATTAAACCATAATGCTATTTATTAAAAATTATTTAAGGTGAGGTAACTTGAAAGAGAAAAAAATATATTTACAGAAGAGATTGACGGAGATAAATAAATCAATGATTGAGTTACATATAGAAAGGAGGAAATTACGTAAAGAATTGACAAAATTACAGGAATTAGATCAGAGGGTAATTAGAAGAGAAAATAAGAGGCAACAAGCTATTGCTGAATCAATTTACCTATTGAAAAGTCATCCTAACAAGAGGATGAAATCTAAAGACATTTTACAACATTTAAAAGATACAATAAACTATAATACAGATAGTTTTGCATCTATTTTTCGAACTATTCAACGAGTTGAACCTAATATTAATCAGGTGAAACGTGGATATTACATCTATAAAATCTGATTAAACATTAGGATTCTTCAATATCTAAGGTACTAATAATAAAAATACTCGCTAGAGGATAAATTATTCTTCCCATCTCAATTATTGGCTTATTAGAAAAATCTAAGTGTATATAATCTAAAGCGATTTATTATTAATTCGCCTATTCTTATTGTGTTGTTTATTTGTTTCTTAGTTTAATATGTATAAGAAGAAATTTAAAAACAAAGTAACAAAACGAGGAAAGTTGAAAAGCATCTAATGCTCTTATTAAAAAGTGTATAGAGGCATAAATAAAAGTATGAGTAAAAGACACTGGTAAAAAGACAGTGTCTTTTATTTAGGTATGGAGACTTTGGTTTAAAATGTAACGTTTTTAAAGCCTTGAAATTTGCATTAGGTGATTAGTTATCAATAAAGCAAAAGTTAATTTCCTCAGAGATCGTTTCTCTGCATATTGGATACGTATATGTTATATTTTTCTCCCCTAAAATAGTGGGGTTTTGATTTAAGGAGAAAATTATGCCTCTAAGAGAGGCTACTTACTCAAGTTTGTTACTTCCTTTATTTCATTCAATATCCTGTAGAAATTAGGATGAGGACAGATGTAATAGGTGGGTACAGTGTAGCCTATATGATTTTCTTAAGTATTAGTGGAGTAAACAAAAAAGACTTGCTTTAAGTAGAAAGCAAGTTAAAAGAAGGATAATCACTTTGGTAATTCCATTATAATCAAATAACTATAACGAAGTATTAAAATATGGTTAAAAACCAATTAAAAGTAAATTAATTCATAAAAAGTATTAATTAACCTTTTTTGATTGAGTCAAAATAATTCGAAAAACTTTAGCTTTATTACTTTAACGCTTTAAAATGAAAATGAATTTTATATCTTTAAAAGTATGAATTAAAGAGTTTTATTAGGTAAGAGGAAAGATGGTACAACTATATAAAGTACAAAGAGAAAAATATATGGAAACTCTATAATATTAAGTAAATAGTAAAATACTTTTGTTATAAAACTTTTATTATTTACCTATCTTGTAGAAAAAGCCCATATTTGTCGTCAGGTAGTGTAAATATTAAAACTTTGATTTTTATAAGTTAGTTTATCAATTTACTATTTGATGTAAAGAAATAAAGTATATATTTTGATAATATTCTACTTATTAAAATCAAATTAACCTTAAGTGGTTATAAAGTAAGAATGGTCCACCTTATAGCGCTGAAGACTGGTTATTTCAAGGCTTCATCAAATTAAGAGTAATTAATAACGCTCAAGCATGCAAAAGCTATCCTTTTTGTAAATCAACCAAAAGGATAGCTTTTCTTATAAAATCAACTATGTTTTCCCATTCAAATGGTTAACCAATAAAGGTTTATCTTAGAGTTACTTGTGTAGCGTTAGGTTACCTAAAATCTCAGAAATGCAAAGGAGAAAGTCTACATCTACTTATAATTGGATGACGTAGGGTCACACGATGGATTTTCTGTATTCGTTGATTGCGCTAATTTGGTTAAATAGTAGCATTCTTCCCTCATCATGTGATCTGCCATTAAAGCAGAAAATGTGCTGAGAATTTCGTTTGATAGTTCCAATTCTTCTATCTCATGAAGAAACACCTGAAACAATTCGATTTCTAACTTGACGTCTTTGTTCATTTTCTTTAATGCCGGAAAGGATTCAAGATTCGTTCTTAAATAGCCAGTCAATTCTACAGCTTTCAGATAAAAGTGTTCAAAATGGGTAGAGAACTGCGTACTCTTTTGCTTCAGTTTCTTTTCTACTGCATCAAGACTATCTGAAATGGCTCCAGCATGTCCTGCAGCATCTAAGGTCCATAGTAAATGATGGTGGAGCTCATGAAAGATGGGTGGAACTTGTTGTTGCTCTAAGTAGTTAAGAATTAGTAAATACTCATCAAGTTCATTGACCATATGATTTAGAAAAGTAGGTGTAAGATGAATAGTAAAATCAGTTGTTAGGTGCTTTTTTAACAAGGATAATTTAAATTCTTTGAGTGATAATGCTTGGGCTTTAGCATCCATTGTAAGATTCTCTATGTTATGAGGCGGACCTTTGACACTGTCTAACAAAGTAGTAAACGTTTGAATAAACGTTTTAGCCATTTGTATTTCTTCTTTCTCTTTTTCTGCTAAAGCATCTAAGATAAATTGGGAATGATCTTTCAAAACTCGAATCCAAAATGTATGTTCAAAAATTGCATGTTGAGTATAAATACTATTCATTATTTTCCTCCCTTAATAAGATAGTCACCTTTCATACATATTAAAGAGAACCTATTTATATTAATGTATAAGAGAAAATCTAGAACATTTAGGTTATGTATTTTATATACACTATTAGTTAACATAATCCATATTCAAGGAACCAAGCAAGCGAAAGAACCCTTGTGGCAGTAAGGGTTCCCATTAGAGTGTGTTTCTGTTTTATGCAGCTTTTTATACATTGTTGATCTGACGGCATTTACTCGATACCCAAGTGGAAGGTAAATGCATAAAAAGCGCACCTTTTATACATATGCTTGTACCTGAAAAATAGTATTTTTGAAAAATTATAATATGATTTTTCTACCGATATATTCAATAGAAAATTCCCTTGAAAAGCTATCTCCCCTACAAAGCGAGGTGACCTTTTATTTTTATTTATTTCTTAATAAAAGCTTGTCCTCTAGCTTACATACCCACTTATAAAAGCCTAGTAAGATAAGTAAAAGTATAGGATTAAGTATAGCTGAATGCCATAAATTCCACCAACCATAATGAAAATATCCCCAAGGAGCCGGTAATAATGTAAGTATTTCATAAAGCAAAATAGCTATTAACCAAAAAATAAAATAACAAACTTGCTTAATATAACCCCTTTTAAAGGGATACCAATTGAGGAACATCATATTAACAGGTGGGAGTAACACAGTATGAACAAGAAGTCCTTTCCAATCTGCACCGTCTGTGAAATACCAGTACCCATGATATTTTAAATGTATATACACATCGAAACTACTTTGAAAAGCGATTGTAAATAACCAGAGATGAACAATTTGATTTACTGTCAGTCTTTTATTTGTTTTAAATGCAATAAAATTAAATACAATAATAGCAATAGTAAGGCCAATCATGTTTTTTCCTTTTTGATTTATCGTACCATATAATTACATAAAAATAAATTTATGGTATAAATTAGACGCGTTTCTCTAGATATTTCTATATTAAATAGCTTTAATTGATAACAAAATATATAACATTAGATCTATCTTGATATTTTTATTACATTCATCCTTTAAGGAAACTGTAACCTCTAGCTTATGCGGCTATTTCAATGACCTTTGCAGCTTCTAAAAAGGGCATTTACAAGTGCCAATGGTAATAAAAATTCCAATAAATGAGAAACCTTAAATGAACGAGATAAATGAGTTGAAATAATGCAAACAAAGTACTAAAAATTCTACTTTATAAAAAGGAAGTGTTTGTATGTGGGTTATAAAGACTGAACATAGGAGAGAAGGAGGAGGGACAGTTGCGATCGAGCTAGAAAGTGACGATGGTAAACTTGATGTCAATGTTAGATGGGATGGTTGTATGGAAATTCACGTTTATTCGATTACTGAAGAAAGCCGTGAACTTGAAGACACTTTTCATACTTGTGACTTAAACGGATTTATTGAAAAGCTACAATCTTTAAATGGCGTATGTTCGGATTTTTTCGGTGAGGGTAGTTATTGGAAGCAAAGAAATAAAGATTATTCAAATGTTAAAAGTGAATAATACTCTTACCTTTTAAATTGGAGGAAATTACAATGAAGAAAGCACACATTTTGATTCTTAGCAGTATCTTTTTTTCACTAATTTTTGGTTCTGTTAATGCTAATGCTTATAAACCCGAAAAGCTACCTACTTCTCAATCATCAAATCACTGGAAAGTAAAAATAGACAAGCCAGATGTTAAAGACTTAAAAGAAAATGAAGAGAAATTCAATGTCTATAGTATTGATGTTAGAAATTTAGGTTCCCAGGTCTATGATGCAACAGTGGAAGTATACAGTGATGAACTTAATACAAGTACTAAACACGAATTAGTTACTTTTAAAATACCTGAAGCACAGAATTTCTTTCATCATCAAAATCAACCTATTTCAGTTGATTCAAAAGTAGTAGAAATAATTGTAACATGGAAAGAAGAACCTTACAGGGTTATGAAGGATGGAAGAAAATCTCCAGCACCTAAGTTTAAACAAACATTCTTGTTTTCACAAAAGTGAACTTAAAAGCCTTTTTTCTGGAGGCTTTTAAATTCACTTTTAATTAATGTAATGTAATTTATAGGCATGAAATTCTTTAAGAAAAATCTTTACGAATTTCTCGTGTTCGAACACCATCTTCAATTTTTTCTGCAATATCCATTAATCTTTCAATGTCGGAAAAGGAATACATTCGGGTACCTGAAGAGTTTCGTTTTGGGAAAATAAGCTCTCGAGTTTCATAATAACGAACTTGTCTTTCTGATAAACCTGTCATTTCAGTAACGATTTTTATAGTCATAACTTTCTCATCTAGATATGGATGGTTATTAGTCAAGAATATCCTCTCCTACTTCCATTCTTTATCAGTATATATGTTATTAACTTTTGAGTTGTATATAGAAATGAAGTTTAAAAATAAAACCTTCTAAAACGATGAGAGTTGCATTAAGTAATCTAGTTATCCAGAAAAACAAACTTAATTTCCTCAGAGAGCGTTTCTCTGCATAGTAAATACATATATTTCGTGTTTTTCCTCCTGAAAATAGTAGATTTTTCATCTAATGAACGAATTGTGTCCCCTAAGAGGTCTAGTTAATCAAGCTTGTTACTTGTTTTATTCCAGTCAGTCAATATCACGTAGAAATTAGGGTGAAGATGGATCGAATAGGTAACCTATATCATTTTCTTAAGTCTTAATAGAATAGATAAAAAAGACTTGCCTCATGATAAAAGCAAGTTAAAAGAAAGATAACCACGTTGGCAATTCCATTATAATCCACCAACTATAACGAAACATTAAAATATGGTTAAAAACGAATTAAAAGTAAATTAATTCATAAAAAGGATTAATTTACTTTTAATTTTGGTCATATTAAAAAATTTCAGTAATTCAAAGAAAATCCTTAACTTATTTCTTTGACATTTTGAAACACAATCAAATATACCGTTCGTAAAGGTATACCTTTACGGACTTTTCTTTTGTATACAAAATCTATCATTTTAATCGTTCGTTTAAGTTTAAAAATAAATTACGAACGTCCCTTGTAATTCGAATATCTTTACGAACGTTTTTGGAAGCCTATAATCGATGAAAACGAAAAGAAATTATAGCTGCGCAGGCAGTGACAGACGCAAATGTAGAAAAGATTACAACTTTATAAATAGGTTATGAAAAAGAGAAGGGTTTTAGGAGGCCACTGAAAAAGTCTATATATCTTAATTAAGCGAAGGCTTCCTTTATAAAATTGAGGAAGCCTTCGCTACTTT
>NZ_JAWRXD010000516.1:0-278 GCF_046535215.1 Priestia sp. SIMBA_032
GTTCGGCGACGAGGGCTCGGGTTATTGGATCGCCACCCGCGGCCTCAGCGCGTTCACGCGCATGAGCGACGGCCGTCTCCCTCGCGGCCCGCTGTACGCACTGCTGCGCGAACGGCTCGGCGTCCGAACCGACCTGGACGTGATCGGCCTGGTGCTCACAGACTGGCAGAAGGAGCGAACACGGATCGCCGCGCTGTCGACGACGGTCGCCGATGCTGCCGACGCCGGGGACGGGGTCGCCGCACAGATCCTCGCGGACGCTGGGGCAGAGTTCGCCG
>NZ_JAWRXD010000517.1:0-278 GCF_046535215.1 Priestia sp. SIMBA_032
TTGAATCCTCTCGCGCAGAGATCTGCGACATATTGACGATGAGCTTCAGGTTTGCCCGCCTGGCCGCGTCGGCAAAATAGGCCGTTGCTGGAATGATCCCTGGGCGAACCGGATAGCAGAAGTACGCTGCACTGACGTCGGCCAGCGCCCGGATTGCATCGTCATGGACCAGGAGATCGCCGACAACCACCTGGGCGCCCATGATCCGCAACGCTTCTGCGCGACTATCGTCCCTATGGACCAGGGCTCGAACGGCAAGCTTTTGGTCAAGAAGACAC
>NZ_JAWRXD010000098.1:0-536 GCF_046535215.1 Priestia sp. SIMBA_032
GCGGTCGCCATCATCCTCGGCGCCGCGCTGTGGCTGCTGGCCCGTCGCCGCCGAGCCGCCCAGGGCTAGCCCGAGCGCTCAGCGGGCGCGGGCGGGATCGGGCGCGAGTCCCGTCTCGTGGAGCTCGCGCCAGAGGTCGGCGGGGATGTCGGCGCGGTACCGCGCGACGGTGCTCGTCACGTGGTCAGCGGTCCGCATCCCGGTGACGACCGAGGTGACGGCCGGATGACGGAGCGGGTACTGCACGGCGGCCTCCGGCAGCTCCACGCCGTGGCGCGTGCACACCTCCGCGATGCGTCGGGCTCGCTCGATCACGTCGGCCGGCGCCTGGCCGTAGTCGAACTTCGCGCCGGCGTCGACCGCTGGGCTGCTCAGCAGGCCCGAGTTGTAGACGGCCGCCGCGACCACGCCGACGCCCCGCGACTCAGCCAGCGGCAGCAGGTCGTCGGCCGCGGACTGGTCGAGCAGGGTGAACCGGCCGGCGACCATCACCACGTCGACATCCGTCTGCTCGACGAAACGTGTCAGCATCGCCG
>NZ_JAWRXD010000518.1:0-278 GCF_046535215.1 Priestia sp. SIMBA_032
GTCCCCGCTCCCGCTCGATCTCCCGGCGCGATGCCTCTCCGGCCCGGATCCGGAAGTCCACGAACTCGTCCAGCAGCATGATCCTGCTCCCCTCCTGCTCGCCGTGCGTCCGCATCGGCGATGACTACAGCCTTCTCGCTAAGGCCCCCCGCCAGCATCGGGAGGATGCCCTATTCCGGTCCCCGGGGGCGGCTTAAGGGGCTTCACGGGATGGCGGGGCGGGGGCAGCATGGGCCCCATGGCGACGATCAACCAGCTCCAACCTCCCTACTCCGTCG
>NZ_JAWRXD010000519.1:0-278 GCF_046535215.1 Priestia sp. SIMBA_032
GGCAGGGCCTGCACCTGCGCCCTGAGCCAGACCACCTCTCCGTGCTTCCATGAGATGAGCTTGAGTAGGGCGTCCGCCGGGTCAATCGCTTGTGGCTCACCGAGCGCTGACAGTTGTTTGCGCGCCGCTTCCTCCTGGGCTCGCCGCTCGCCGGCTGCCTTGACTGCTGGCGCGCCGCCGCCGTGCCACTTGCAGACGGAGGCTCCTCTCACCGGATGGAGGCCGCAGCGCTTCCCTGTGCGCTTCGATGTCGCCGTGCACTTCTCGCTGCTCATGGG
>NZ_JAWRXD010000520.1:0-278 GCF_046535215.1 Priestia sp. SIMBA_032
CGCCATATTCGCACGCACTTTTCGCTGTTTCCACATCAGTGATGCCGCAAATTTTCACTTTCATATATTCACCTTACAATCTTCAAAAAAACTACTAATAGAAGATGATGTCATAAGCGCCTCTCCAACTAATACACCTTTGGCTCCAGCTCTTTTAACACGAATAATATCTTCTTTTGAATGAATGCCACTTTCACTAATCCAAAGTAGTTTCTCCTCATTCAATCTTTTTCCAAGCTTTTCAGTTTGGCTTAAATCTACTTCGAACGTTTTTAAAT
>NZ_JAWRXD010000521.1:0-278 GCF_046535215.1 Priestia sp. SIMBA_032
TAATAAGCTTTCCATGAGTGTATCAGGTATAGCGGCACAGTTCTGTGAAATAAAGGGTTTTGTTGAACGCTGACTTTCATTATGGATGCTTTGTGCAAATAGTTCTTTCCCAGTGCCTGTTTCTCCTACTAGAAGTATGGAGGAAGATGTACGAATTACTCTTTTTCCTTCAGTAATGATTGATTGAATGGCTTCAGAATCACCAATTATGTGATCAAAGGTAAATTTAGTACTTTGTTTTCGAGAAGGGCCCATTCTTATTGTTTGCTTTAAGTTAC
>NZ_JAWRXD010000522.1:0-278 GCF_046535215.1 Priestia sp. SIMBA_032
CTAATAATAAATATTACTTCCTACATTTTTCTGCAAATATTTATTCGTAATGTACACCCTTATAATTTACAAAACCTACTGGGTGATGCGTGAAATGTATGACTGGATCACCTGGATTCCCAATTCCTACTTTTACATGTGTTTTATCAACATATTCCCCTTGCAGTTCAATTTCTTCCCCTTCTTTTAAGCCTGGAATTCGATTTTTCAATCCTAATTTATCCCCAAAACGAGTTGCACAGAAGGCTTCATCTTCTACTAAAGATTTTTGTGCCCCT
>NZ_JAWRXD010000523.1:0-278 GCF_046535215.1 Priestia sp. SIMBA_032
CTCTGAAGTAGCAGGGGCCGGCGTACAAAGTGATCTCGGTGTCGCTTCACATCGATGTTGTTGGTGAAACATCTTTGGCAGCAAGACTATTCATGAAGTTACGAGAGGTTCGGAGACTATGAAGATCCAGGGCGCAGTGCTACGCACAGTCGGATCCGAACGACCATACGGGCAGAGCGGTCCTATCGACATATGCGAAGTGGACCTTGCCGCTCCGGAATCCACAGAACTGCTTGTGAAGATCGAAGCAGCCAGTGTGTGCCACTCTGACCTCTCGG
>NZ_JAWRXD010000524.1:0-278 GCF_046535215.1 Priestia sp. SIMBA_032
GGCCAGGATGACGCTGATGATCGCCAGCTGGGCGGCACCTCGCAGGATCGCCAGCGCCGGCGCCCAGCGGTGGGGCACCCGGTACGCCGCCAGCACGGCGACGGCGACCAGGGCGAGGATCGCGACGCCGAGCAGGGTCGGCGCCAGCTCGGTGAGGATGGGCACGGGACGAGCCTACGAGGCCGAGGCGCTGCGCGGAGCAATCCGACCTTGCGAGCGTCGGATCAGGAAGCCAGCTGCTGAACGCGCTGCTTCGACAAGCCGAGGACCGCTCCCGC
>NZ_JAWRXD010000525.1:0-278 GCF_046535215.1 Priestia sp. SIMBA_032
TATGATTGAAGAACAATCTAAACAGCAAACGTCTAAAAACGAGCGTCTAGATGAAGAGAATGCGAAATATGTAGAAATGCGTATGGAAATTACAGCGAAAAAGACGAAACTTGTAGAAAGTTACGAACAAGCGAAAGAAAAAGTAGCTGGCATTCTCTCAAACATACAGAAGACAGAGGCGGCACTTGGGAAATGTAAGACGCAGTATAGTGAAAATGAAACAAAACTATACCAAGCATACCAATTTGTGCAACAGGCACGTTCTCGAAAAGAAATGC
>NZ_JAWRXD010000526.1:0-277 GCF_046535215.1 Priestia sp. SIMBA_032
GGCCTTAGCTCAGCTGGGAGAGCGCCTGCCTTGCACGCAGGAGGTCAGCGGTTCGATCCCGCTAGGCTCCACCAATTTAATAATTGCAATGAATGATATGGCGGTGTAGCTCAGCTGGCTAGAGCGTACGGTTCATACCCGTGAGGTCGTGGGTTCGAATCCCTCCGCCGCTACCATATAAGTTGCATTTTTATAAATACACGGAGGAATACCCAAGTCCGGCTGAAGGGATCGGTCTTGAAAACCGACAGGGGTGTCAAAGCCCGCGGGGGTTCGA
>NZ_JAWRXD010000527.1:0-277 GCF_046535215.1 Priestia sp. SIMBA_032
CTCCACCAGTCCCGCGTCGAGCGTCGCGAAGCTGCGCAGTCCCGGGAACCCCGGGTACACCTCCGAGAACGGCTTGCGCGTGAGCTGATGCGCGCGCGCACGGCCGATCTGTGCGACGTGTCCGTGCAGGATGCTCGACACCGGGCTCCCTGCCGGCCCGGTGACGTGACGGCTCGTCAGGGCGAAGACGGTGTGCCCGTCGCTGACCAGCGTTCCGACGCTGCCGAGCTCCTGCACGCCCTGCGTGTCGCTCACGAGCGGGAAGCCGCCGCCGATC
>NZ_JAWRXD010000528.1:0-277 GCF_046535215.1 Priestia sp. SIMBA_032
GTGTACATGAACAGCTTGGCTTTACAACGCCAGATCCAGAAGAAGCGCTCCTAAAACAAATGGCACTAACATTAGCAAACGAAGGATATTTCTTAATTGATGAAAGTAAGTTTTCAGAAGTTGCGTTTGCGAAAATTGCAAATGTTGAAGATGCAAATATTATTACAAACCATTTAGAAATTGATTTAGAAAAATATAAAAAACAAACCAATGTAATTGAGGCTGATAAACAATGATCTATACAGTTACTTTAAACCCATCTATTGATTATGTAGTG
>NZ_JAWRXD010000529.1:0-277 GCF_046535215.1 Priestia sp. SIMBA_032
AAATATAAAAACGAAAAAAAGAACTAAGGCATTAGCCTTAGTTCTTTCAAATTATCTCAAAGCACGCTTTGGTAATCTGTCGATATTCTCTAACATAATACCTGTACCAACCGCAACGCAGTGCATTGGGTTTTCAGCAATTAATACTGGTACTTTTAGCTCTTCTGCTAGAAGCATGTCGATACCGTGTAGTAAAGCTCCACCGCCTGTTAGAATAACACCACGGTCGATGATATCTGCAGATAATTCTGGTGGTGTGCGCTCTAATACGCCTTTT
>NZ_JAWRXD010000530.1:0-277 GCF_046535215.1 Priestia sp. SIMBA_032
GGAGATTGTTAACCGCGCGATATGCTGCAGGCACCTTCCCTTTGTCGAGGTCGCCGAGCACTGGCAGCTTGCCGGCCTGAAAGACGACACCGCCCTCATAAGAGTGCATGACGACCTCATCGCCAAGGACCTTGCGCGCCTTGTCGAGCCCGCCGACGCGGAAAAGTAGCTCGTCGTTGATGGCCGTCAGCCAGTTCACGTCGCGGATCATGTCGATGCGGCGTAATACCTCCAGTCCGAAATTGGCACCATCCTCGTAGAGGAGGCCGGGAAACCG
>NZ_JAWRXD010000531.1:0-277 GCF_046535215.1 Priestia sp. SIMBA_032
TAACTTAAATCGTTTTACTACATCAAAAATACAATAATAAGCTGAATGACCATTACAGAGAATGTTATCAAACGATAAAATAATTATTTATTGATATATTTAACTTTAAGATAAAATCACTCTAAAATTAGGTGATTAGAAAAATTAATAGATCTCGTTTTTCAATTTGGAAAATATATTTGAAACCTATGGGTAGAATATAATGTATATATTTAGACATTGTATTAGAAAGAGGGTTTGGTATGGAAAAATCATTAGGGAATTTAAACCAATTAAT
>NZ_JAWRXD010000532.1:0-277 GCF_046535215.1 Priestia sp. SIMBA_032
GCCTCTGGAAATAGTTTTGTAATTTCTTCTTCTACCTTTTGTGTACCTGTACCAAAGAAACGAATGTATGTACTTTGACAAGCAGGACACTCAGTTGGCATATTTTCTTCATAACTACAATAATGACATTTTAAACGATGATTCATTTTATGATATGTCAATGAAATATCACAATGCGGACATTGTACAACATACCCACAATCACGGCACATAACAAATGTAGAATGACCTCTTCTATTTAAAAATAGTACCATCTGTTCTTTCTTTTCTAATCGAT
>NZ_JAWRXD010000533.1:0-277 GCF_046535215.1 Priestia sp. SIMBA_032
TTGTCCTTTTGTATAAAACAATCTAATAGTGAATAACCAGCTATTAAACTAATAATCGTAACAAAAGTTGTATTTATTAGAATAATATTAACTAAATAAGGTAGGTATTCGGCAAGTGGTGAAAAGAGTAGTGCTGGGGAAAAGGAAATGAATAGTGTAGGCACTGTAATAGCAATAAATTTATCCGGTTGAAAGCTCCAGTTTTGTTTACTCGTTTCGCGATTAATAGATTGAAGGAAGCGTAATAAAATGCCAACTATAAGAGGGAAGAGTGTAA
>NZ_JAWRXD010000534.1:0-277 GCF_046535215.1 Priestia sp. SIMBA_032
CTTTGATGCTGCACCTTACGAAAATAACTCTATACCCTGGGGTGACATCAAGAAATTCAAGCAAATGGGGTATATAGGAGAGAAACTTGGTTTAACTTGGGGTGGACGCTTTACTACCATAGTTGATTATCCGCATTTCGAATATTCTTTTGGATTAAGTTCTTGGGATCTCCTTAACGGTATTACCCCTCCAATTTTGAATATATAGCTTTTCATGTAACTTAAATCACATCAAGAGTTTTTCTATTCATAAAGAAAAAAACATCTTCCAGGTGAG
>NZ_JAWRXD010000535.1:0-277 GCF_046535215.1 Priestia sp. SIMBA_032
GGTGAGAACCGCGATCGCCGCTGCATACGGCCACACGATCGTCAGGGCACGACGGATCGCGGCGACCACACCACCCCGACGCGATGCGTCCGCGAGCCGCGACTCGAGCGCGGCGAGCCCGGTCAGGCGGCGTTCGGCGGCACCCAGAGTACGGATCTCGGCGAGCCCCGCGATGTCGCTCGCGACGTGATCGGCGATCCCGGCGCGCACGGCGGCGGATCCCGCCGCGGCTCGCGCCGAGGTTCGCGCGCCCGCGAGCGGCACGATCACAGCACCG
>NZ_JAWRXD010000536.1:0-277 GCF_046535215.1 Priestia sp. SIMBA_032
GCGATCTGACTCAGCTGGTGGCTGAGGGAAGGGTTCGCGAAGCGCTCGCGGAGTCCCTCGGCGTAGGCGAGGGGCTCCAGCTCGGCGGGCAGGGTGGATCCAGCCTCGGCCCACCAGGCGTCGACGAGTTTCCTCAGCTCGGGATCCTCGATCGCCTGGTCGACGGTCGTGTATCCGCGGCGGGGGCCCGAGATCGCGAGGATCGTATGGGCGCCGTTGAGCATGCGCAGCTTGCGATCCTCGTAGGGCGTGACGTCGTCGGTGAGGACGACGCCCG
>NZ_JAWRXD010000537.1:0-277 GCF_046535215.1 Priestia sp. SIMBA_032
GACGTGGTCTTCCAGCATCATGACCCGCTGGGAGCGTATCACTCGGTGTTCGCTATCAAGCTTGTATCCAACAACTTTTGAGTCAAGGTGGTGCGTCACACGGCGGCCGTTTCTGTTGCGCGAAGTCTGCCCGCGAACCTTGAAATTGTCATTGTCGGACGCCAGAAAAGCGCAACACTCCCGAATGTCCGTTCGACAACTCTGGTTATTTCACGTGAGTAGGATGCCTATCTATTTTCCGAAGCGAACCGGGCACCGAAAGCGATACGACAGACGT
>NZ_JAWRXD010000538.1:0-277 GCF_046535215.1 Priestia sp. SIMBA_032
GGCCGCGGCCGTCTGCGCCGAGACCGAGCCGCAGATCCGCGAAGTGGGGACCAACCACTTTGTGGCGTGCCATTTTCCCGGCCCCGCCGGAGATACTGCGACGTCGATCGAGGCGGCGAGCGCCACCGCGGACGGCCTCACAACGCTGTGATCGCCGCAGCGCCATCACGCTTCTGAGCGATGTCGAACGAGACCGGCCGGGTCGACGGATATCCGTCGACCCGGCCGGTTCGATTGCACGTCGCGGCAGTCTCAGTCTTCGCGCCCGAGAAATGCC
>NZ_JAWRXD010000539.1:0-277 GCF_046535215.1 Priestia sp. SIMBA_032
GTCGATCACGACCGTCACCTCGACCGAGGTCGGGGTGGCCCGGATCTGGTCGACCGCACCGACGCGGGCCCCACGCAACGTCACATCCGACGTGCTCTGCACGCCACCGGAATTGGCGAACTCGACGGTGAGTTCGTAGGTGTCGTCGAGCGGCCGCCAGCGCAGCACGCCCAGGCTCAGGTAGCCGATGCCGACGAACATCACGAGCACCAGGGCAAGGTTCGAGAGCAAGATCTTGTGTTTGTACAACCAGGCCGTCATCGCTCGCCCCTCACCC
>NZ_JAWRXD010000540.1:0-277 GCF_046535215.1 Priestia sp. SIMBA_032
GGGCCGTTGAAGCATGGCGCGCATTCTCCGCGCATGTATTCGTCGGTGGCTTTGGAAATTGAGCGGGACCTGAAGGCGACTCCGGGGCTCGAGTATTTGTTTGAGCGGGAGTTTAAGGCGGATACGTGGGCGTATTGCGTGGCGCAGGCGCGTGCGGATCTGGTGGAGGCGTGGATGGATCGGATGGGGTCTGTGGAGGATTGGGCGCAGGCTGCCGAGGGTGGTGTGTCGTCGCCGTCTGAGGAATTTTTGGAGTTGTCGAGTCGTGCGTCTACGT
>NZ_JAWRXD010000541.1:0-277 GCF_046535215.1 Priestia sp. SIMBA_032
GACCTTACTGCCACAGTCCGAGTTTCCGAGGAGCCGGTTTCCTGAAGGGTTGACGTACCCCTACCTGCCAAGAGCCCTAGCCGAGATGATTCAGCGGAATCGAAATCAGCTCGCTCAAGGGCTGGATACAGTTGTAGGAGGAGTTGGTGAGCAACTGGGTGCAGCGTTCAATTCCGCGGAAGGGAAGGAAATGCACGCTTTCGAGACTACCGATACCCCAGCGCGTGGCCATGCCAAATTGGTACTGACGCCGGTTCGTCTGCGCGACGCCGACCCT
>NZ_JAWRXD010000542.1:0-277 GCF_046535215.1 Priestia sp. SIMBA_032
GTCGCAGCTGATCGAGGGCGGTCACGCAGGTCGACGCGCGATACTGCTCGAATGAGCATCGAGATCGCGCGGAGGGCCGCCGGACCGATCCTGCCGCCGCGCGAAGGCATCACGGCCTCGAAACTCAGGGCTCCAGGCGGCACGCAGACGCATGCGGGCCAGCACGATGCGGTTCCCGCAACGGTCGGCGAATGGCTCGAGAACGTCGTCATCGCGCGCACCCTCGCAAACGAGGAGGCTCTCGCAGGCATCGCGGCGGAATACTTCGTCGGGCCGG
>NZ_JAWRXD010000543.1:0-277 GCF_046535215.1 Priestia sp. SIMBA_032
GGGCCAGCGCCACGCCCACGGCGAGACTGAGACCTTCCAGCGCTGCCACTCCCGAGTCGAAACGCCAGCCCAATGACAGCATCAACGCTCGTCCCCAGGGCGTGGTCCAGCTTCGTCCCCGCCGGCCGCGCCCGGCGCTTTGCTGCTCCATCAGACACACCTCGCCATGCCCGGCACCCTGCTCGAAACGCTGGCGGATGTACTGGTTGCTGGAAGGCAGCGTCTCTTCGATGAACAGCCTGACCAGGTGTCGACGGCCCGCCCGGGAGAGCCCGGC
>NZ_JAWRXD010000027.1:0-38826 GCF_046535215.1 Priestia sp. SIMBA_032
TCCACAGGTAGGACTCGAACCTACGACCGATCGGTTAACAGCCGATAGCTCTACCACTGAGCTACTGTGGAATAATATTCATCAGACTTCTTACATTGTAATCGACATTATTTGTAATGTCAATAAGTTTTTGTAATTTCTTTGCCGTTTATTTGAGACGACTTTATTAATTTATCATAATCAATCTATTTTAGTCAAGCATCTTCTACATTTTTTTTAATTTACCTTTACACTTCCCACAAACATATTTAACCGTGTTCACTTTTCTTCTTCGAACATATTTTTGCTCACACTGCATACATACATATATGTGCTCTTTTTTCTTTCCATCACTTTCTTTTTTCAATGCCTGACAAAATCGGGGGGCGCCTACTTTTTTCATTAGGCTTTTAAAGTCTTGATCTCCATGCTTATACCCTTTCCCCTCAATATGCAAATGATAGTGACAGAGCTCATGTTTAATGATTGCTACTATTTCTTGTCTGCCATATTGTTCAAAGTATTTGTAGTTTACTTCTATATTAGATGTACGTAATAAATACCTTCCACCTGTCGTACGTAAACGAGAATTAAAAGTGGCTTCATGACGAAATGGTTTGTGAAACAGCTTCAATGAAATTTCTTCTACAAGTATTTGTAAATCCTTATCATTCATCTTATATACTCCTCTACTGTATGAAATCACCTGACTAGCTCTTTGGGCATACACTTCATTACATACTCACTATTTACCTTATCATAAATGAAAAGGAGTGATTGTCCTTATGCCAATGTGGCTACAAAAACAAATGAGGCGCGCTTATTCTGAAAAAGACCGTGCACAAATAAAATTGCTCAATCAATGTTGGTTTTTTTATCAAAAAAATAACTCCGCTTCTTAAATCACTTCTTTTTACAAATAAAATTGCCTTTTCAGAAAATCTGAAAAGGCAATTTTATTATTGATGAGGTGGAATCATTGTCAGTGCGACTCTTCCTTTTTTCATATCTACGTCTTCTACCCACACATTCACCAAATCTCCTACTGAAACGACATCGAGGGGGTGCTTAACGTACCGATTCGTTAATTTAGAAATATGGACTAGACCGTCTTGCTTAACTCCTATATCAATGAACGCTCCGAAGTCTACGACGTTTCGCACCGTGCCTTCAAGCTGAATACCTTTTGCTAGATCCTCTAGCTTCAAAATATCCTGACGGAGCAAAGGTTTTGGCAGTTCATCACGAGGGTCTCTTTCCGGTCTTACGAGCGCTTCTATAATGTCTTTTAAAGTAAGCTCCCCTATGCTTAGTTCTTCTGATATTTCGGGTAAAGAAATATGTTTTAATGCTTCTTTTACTTTCTCCGTTCCAAGCTCAGTCTCTTTCACTTCCGCTTTCTTTAAAAGCTTTTTAACGTCGCCATATGTTTCAGGATGGATACCCGTTCTGTCTAAAGGTTCTTCACCTTCTATAATACGCAAAAACCCAATACACTGCTCGTACGTTTTAGCACCTAGACGCGGAATTTTCTTCAACTGTTTTCGGTTAGAGAACTTTCCGTTTTCATCCCGATATTTTACAATGTTTTGAGCAACTGTCTTATTTAGACCAGCAACGTATTGTAGAAGCGAAGCAGAAGCCGTGTTTGCATTTACTCCTACCTGATTTACTACTGTCTCTACAATAAAGGTTAATGAATCATTTAATTGCTTTTGAGACACATCATGCTGATACTGCCCTACTCCTACCGACTTAGGATCAATTTTCACAAGTTCAGCCAGCGGATCTTGCAGCCTTCTGGCAATCGATACAGCGCTTCGCTCTTCTACTTGAAAATCAGGAAATTCTTCTCTAGCAACATCAGATGCCGAATATACGCTTGCTCCCGCTTCATTCACAATCAAATAATAAACTGGGTTTTCAATTTCTTTAAGAACATCCGCTACAAATTGCTCCGTTTCGCGAGATGCCGTTCCGTTTCCAATTGCCACTACTTCAATAGGGTACTCAGCAAACATTTTCTTTAATTTATTTTGCGCTTCAGCTGCTTTTCTCACAGGAGGATGTGGATAAATAACATCAATGTTTAATACCTTGCCTGTTTCATCTACTACAGCTAATTTACAGCCTGTTCGAAAAGCTGGATCTACTCCTAATACTACTTTCCCTTTCAATGGAGGTTGGAGAAGAAGTTTTCGTAAGTTTTCAGAAAAGATGTGAATGGCTCTTTCTTCCGCTTTTTCTGATAGCTCTTTACGGATTTCGCGTTCAATAGATGGTTCTATTAAGCGTTTATAGGCATCTTCTATAGCTGAGATGATATAACCTTCAGCTGAAGAATCCCTTTTCTTGATTACTTCTTTATGTAAATATGAAAGAATACGATCTGTAGGCGCATCAATACTCACTTTTAAAATGCCGTCTTTTTCTCCTCTGTTCATAGCTAAGATACGATGAGGAACGATTCGCTTTACCGCTTCTGTATATTCATAGTACATTTCATAGATATTTTTTTCGTCTTTTTCCGGATCTTTGACTGAAGTAACAATTATGCCATCTTTTACAGTGGTCGTACGAATCCATTGACGGTAAGATGCTTCGTCAGAAATTTGTTCCGCTACAATGTCTAGGGCTCCCTGAATAGCTTCGTCAGAAGATTGAACTCCCGCTTCTTCATTTATGTATGTTTGCGCTTCATTCTTCACGTCAGAATGCGGGAAACTTAGTAGCCACTGTGCTAATGGTTCAAGACCTTTTTCTTTTGCTACAGTTGCTTTTGTACGTCGTTTTTGCTTAAAAGGGCGGTATAAATCCTCTACTTGCTGCAATTTCTTCGCTTGATGAATTTGAGCAGCCAGTTCCTCAGTTAATTTCCCTTGCTCTTCAATTAATCGATGAACTTCCTCTTTACGCTCCTCTAAATTCATTAAGTAGTTCCAGGAATCTAAAATATTCCGGATTTGGACTTCATCCAAAGCACCAGTTTGTTCTTTTCTATATCGAGCAATAAAGGGAACTGTATTACCGTCTTCTACTAAAGCAATTACGTTTTGTACTTGCTTTGGTGAAATCTCTACCTCTTTACTTACACGTTGAACAATTTGATTATCTAATTTCGTTGCAACAGACACAGCTTATCCTCCTACCTAAATGAAACTTTGTCTCTATTGTAACAAAACTCACATGCAATAACACATGTGAGCTAAAAAGAAAGGCTATGCAGTTGGAAGATGACCAGCGATATACGTAATATCGTCATTATGAGATCGAATTGCTGCCTGTAGCCGTGTCGACAATTGATCGACATTCATCGAGTTAGCAAAAACAGATTTAATCTCTTTTAATTCTAAGCCATCTGTATGAATCAAAAATTTAGAACCGGAGTCATATGGGAAGGTTTGTGTGCGGAACTTTTGAATTTTCCCTGATAAAAAACCTTGAATTGGCAGAGGGTACGTTAATTTCCCCTCCGGAGAATACAGATAAAAGCGGATATTACCTACATTTGTGTAATGAAATTCATTATGTTTTTTATCAATTTTTAAAATAGCTACTGCCGCGCCTCTTGTATGTCGAGTAGCCTTGTTGCACTTAGAAATGATTTCATCCACATCTAGATGATGATGAGCTTTCGCTACATCTGTAACAGCTACAGAAGCGGCTCTGGCTTGTTCACCGCTTCCTAATCCATCTGCTACTGCACATAGAAAATAGTCATCCGTTTCTTTGACATAGTAACTATCTCCACAACACACGTTCCCTTGCTTTGGCTCTTGGTATATATGAGTTTGAATCGACTTTGTATTCGGGTCTACTGTCATCACGACATATACTCCGAATCGTTAGAATCTGAGCGAGCTGCAGTCCTTAGCTTATCAAGAGCTCTTCTTTGCAGTCGAGATACATGCATTTGAGAAATCCCTAATTTCTCACCGGCATCTTTTTGACTCAGATTTTCAATAAATGTATAGCGAATCACTTCTTTTTCTCTATCGCTTAATACATGAAGAATCTTTTCTAACACTAAGCGCTGATCAGTTTTCTCATAACCCGACTCTTGTTCACCTACTAAATCAAGGATTGTAACAGTACTTCCATCAGAGTCTGCTTCAATGGAATGATCAACAGACAACGCTTGATAACTTTGCCCCATCTCCATCGTTTCTAAAATTTCTTCCTCTGTCACTCCGATATGATCAGCAATTTCTTTTACTTGAGGAGATCGCTGTAAACGGGTTGTTAGCTCTTCGACAGCTGCTTTAATTTTAGGACCTAATTCTTTAATGCGGCGCGGTACGTGAACACTCCACGTTTTATCGCGTAAAAATCGCTTAATCTCTCCAATGATTGTAGGAACAGCAAACGATTCAAAGCTTCTTCCAAATGAAGCATCATACCTTCTAATAGCTCCTAACAGTCCTAGCATCCCTACCTGCACAATATCTTCATGTAAGCTTCTGCCTTTTGAATAACGACGTGCAATAGATTCAACAAGGTTCTTGTAATGTACTACTAGATCACTTTGTGCTTCTTCATCCTGCGTCTTTTGAAAGCGCTCAATTCGTTCCTGAACCTGTTCTTTAGTTAATTTCATAGGTTGAGACTGTGTTTTCATCACTCTCCACCTGCTCTCTTTGCACATACTTAGTCATCATTAGCGTTACACCTTTTGAATTGACCATTTTCACTTCGTCCATTAGTGTCTCAATTAAATATAAACCAAGTCCACCTTCAGGAAGAAATTCAACTTCTTTTGATGTTTCATAAGGTCCTATATGTTCCTTAAGCTCTTCAAAATTAAAGCTTTCACCTTTATCGACCACCATGATTTCTAAACGGTCATCAAATAAACCAAAACCTACTCTCACTTCACCATTTTCTTCACTCTTGTAAGCATGCTGTACGGCATTTGTACATGCCTCACTCACAGCAATTTTCATATCTTCAATTTCATCATAAGAAAAACCCATCCGGTTCGCTACACCAGACAGCGTCAGTCGAATAATTGCTACGTAGTCTGGCTTAGCAGGAATCTTCATCTCAACAAAGTCATAAGGCTGTTTCATTTTACGCCACCTTCTACTTGTGAATTCACGTTTAAAATGTCTGTGAGGCCCGTAATATCAAATAAGCGCTTGATGCGCTCTGATACACCAACAAATTTCAAAGAGCCGTTATTTTTCTTATTGGCTTTTAACAATGCAATAAATACACCCAGCCCTGTACTATCCATGTATGATACATCGGTTAAATCAACTATAATTTCCGGTTCAGTATGTTCAGTAATTTCCATGAACTTTTCTTTTAGCTTAGGTGCTGTATACGCGTCAATCTCTCCAGCCAGCTTAATACGATATGCTTGACCGTCCTTTTGTATATCTATTTTTAAATTCATCGTATTAGTAGACCCCCTCTAATTTTGTGCTATATTTTCTGTACCCTTATTTAGAATACTTAAACTAAACTCTTCAAAATAATCAATGTAAAGTCATCTCTCAATTGAAAATGCTGTAATTTTTCCAGCTCTTTATATACAGATTCTACAATTTCTTGAGGAGACAAATGCATGTATTTTCGAATTAATTTTATGATGTCCAATCTTTCGATAAATCCTTCTTCAGTTCTGCATTCTGTTACACCATCTGTTAACAGAACAATCATATCGCCTTTTGAAAGCTGCTGCTCGTACTGAAGATATTTCACATGGCGATCGACTCCTAGCACGAGTCCTTTTGCTTCCAAATCTTCAAATGAATCAGCTTTAGCGTCATAATAAAAGCCTGGCTCATGCCCTGCAGATGCGTAATCAAATAAGTTTGTCTCGGGATTGTAGCTTCCGTAGAACATCGTAATAAACATACTTGGATCTACGTTCCGCTCTACAATATTATTCAAGTTCTCTAATACGTAACTTGGATTTTTTCTTGAGTCCGGTAAGCTGTCCATTGCATACTTGATCATAGACATACACATTGCAGCTGGAATTCCTTTTCCGATTACATCGGCAATGGCAATACTTAACCCACCATGTTCTTCTTCTACAAAGTGAAAATAATCTCCGTTCATCTGTTTAGCCGGTACGCTAATCGCGCCAATTTCTAAAGTTGAACTAGCAGGAACTTTTGTCCCTAATAACGTCTGCTGGACGTTAGCGGCAACTTCAATTTCAGAACGAAGTTCCCGCTGCTTATTTTTTAATGTTTGATGCTCGCGAAGAGCAAGACCGTAGCTAATCATTACCTCAAGTAAAAAGTCCAGAGAATGCAGCACTTTTTCTGGAATATCAGAATAAATTTCTTCAATCACTTCTTTATGAATGCTCACAATATCTTCTGGCGATATTTCATTCTCTAAAGATTTTCTACTTAGTTTTTGTCCTTGATACAAAATTTGTTCATTTTGTGTTTGGATATAGTTCCCCAAAATATCTTTGTATAAATCTCTCATCTCTTTATCAAAAGACATTATCTATTTCCTCCTACCGGAGCCACTTAACTGCTTTAATCTCAGTACCTTCTCCGACATTTGTTTCGATGTCAAACTCATCCATCAATCGTTTTACCCCAGGAAGCCCAGCTCCTAGTCCACCCGATGTTGAGTATCCATCTTCCATTACTTTGCGAACGTCGGGGATACCTGGCCCTTCATCTGTTGCTACGACAAGAAGACCGTTTTTTCCTCCACGATTTAATTTCTCAATATAGATTTGACCCTTACCCGCATATAGGTAAATATTACGAGCTAATTCAGAAATGGCGGTTGTAATACGAGCTTGGTCAACTGTTCCAAACCCTAGCTCTTTCGACACATTTCTACCTAATTGGCGTGCCGCTACGATGTCCCATTCTGTTACGATTTTTACGCTGGATTGGAATTCCATATACTAATCCCCCAATTCCGATTGGAGTTTCTCAAGACCTTTTTCTAAATCGAGTGCAGTAAGAACATCGTTTAGGCCAATCCCTAACTCAACAAGTGTAATAGCTACTGCAGGCTGGATACCTGTTAATACTACTCTGGCCCCCATCAAATTAGACATGCTAACTACGTCACCTAACACTTTTGCGATGAATGAATCGATCATATCAATTGAAGTTAAATCGATTACCACTCCTTTTGCTCCAGTTTGATGAATTTTACTTAGCAAATCTTCTTGGAATTGAATAGCCGTTTGATCATCCAGCTCCCATTGAATGGATACCAATAAATAGTCGTACAATTTCAAAATGGGTATTCTCACGTTTATTCCTCCGATTCTATATCAACTATTTTCCGCTCAGTCATTTCTAACGCAAACTCTACGCCTTTTTTCAATGAGTTTTTCGTAATAATTTCGTTTAAGTTAATACCTAAGTTCACAATAGTCTGAGCAATTTCCGGACGAATTCCTACTAACAAACACTTGGCTCCAACCAAACGCACGGCTTCAGCAGCTTGAATAATATGATGGGCAACCATCGTATCCACTACTGGTACTCCGGTAATATCTATTAATACGACCTCTGATCGGTGCTTTACGACACCTTGCAGTAAGTTTTCCATAATTTTCTTTGCACGATCAGTGTCAATCGTTCCCACAAGCGGCATTACCGTAATTTTATCAAATACCGGTATTAATGGAGCAGACAATTCTTGAAGTGCAACTTTTTGCAACATAACTGTATTTTCCCACGAGTTGGAGTATTGTTCTACTATTTTGTTATAAATAGGGCTTAACCACTTGTCAAACCGATAGAACAATTCAGAATGAGTTTGATCAGCCTTTACATGTTCACTGTTTACATACCCTTCAACCACTACATGACCCAAGTTACGTACACCCTGTGTCAAATAAGCAAGAGGCCAGCCTAAACTCACAACTCGTCCTACTACTTCCTCTAGTTCCTCTGCAAAATTTTCCTGATCACGGAATGCTTTTGCCAAAAGTAAATTTACAAAATCAGAGCTTACATTTACGTACACTTGCTCGGATACGATGTTTTTAATCCGCTCTGTTTCCACATCATTCATTAACACTAGCCATCGATCAAAAATTTCTGATTTATGATTTTGTATATAATTGAATAAATCTTGATTCATGAGGTCCTCCTTGTGAGTCAATACACTCATTTATATCTATATATATATTATCATTTTTAAAACGTTTCTTATTACAATATACGTTTACTGATTATTCCTAGTCAAATTAAAAAAGTTGCTCATAAAGGAGCAACTTAGCATAAATGGAAGTATAATTCTAAAAGTCGATAAGTCCTACACTGATTTGCAAGGCTTCATCCACTCTGTCCATCATTTCATCATCTAAATGGGTAATCTTGTCTGTTAGCCTCTGTTTATCAATAGTACGAATTTGTTCTAGTAAAATAACTGAATCTCGCTCAAATCCATAGCGCTTTGCATCAATTTCAACATGCGTAGGTAACTTTGCCTTTTGAATTTGAGCAGTGATCGCAGCTACAATAACAGTTGGGCTAAAACGATTGCCTATATCATTTTGAATGACAAGTACAGGGCGAACGCCTCCTTGTTCTGAGCCAACAACAGGAGATAGGTCAGCAAAATAAACGTCGCCACGTTTGACTACCAAGTCATTACCCCCCGCTTACTAAACGATCCACAGTATGATCAGCTTCATACTCTGCTAGAAAAGCCTCGGAAGCAATATTTAAGTTTATCTTTGCCATCTCCATATATCCACGTCTCATTGATTCGCGAATATGGCGTTTTTTTCGCTCACGAAGGTACAATTTTGTTGCTTGGTGAATAAAATCACTTCGGTTGCCATTTTCTTGTTTAACCATAAGATCGAGCTCCGATACTAAATTTTTCGGTAATCTTACTAGGATTTCTGTAGTTGCGCTCGCTTCAGACACAAACATACACCTCCAACATCAATACACACACCAATAGTCTCATCTTTCCTTATCATAACATTGATTAGCTTTAATGGAAAGTTAATTCTGTCAATTTCTACACTATTATCGTCAATTGATACCCTCTTTTATGCATGGAAGTTATTATTTTATTGTCTTTTGTTCGCAGGCTTTTTATGTTGACTCAGGAAGATGTATATTCAGCGCAAGATATAATTATTAACATCAATATGCTGCGAATCTCTTGTATAAACCCTCGGAACCCTTGCTGCAATCATGCAAGGGATTTCATAATTAATTGTTTCAAGATGCTTCGCTACTTCATCAATTGTAATTTCAGCACCTTTTTGCTTTCCAATAAATGTTACTTTTGTACCCGTTTTATACATTTTAGGCAATTTAATCATCAATTGATCCATGCATATTCTACCAACAATTGGCACTTTAACTCCATCTACTAAGACTTCAAAATTACTTAATTTACGAATCCAGCCGTCTGCATATCCTACTGGAATAGTAGCAATCCATTCATCTTCTTTAGCTTCATAAGTAGCTCCGTAACTGATATGACTCCCTTTTTTGACTTTTTTAACATGCACAATACGGCTGTGCAGCGAAAAAGCTTGTTTTAACGGAATTGGCAAGACTTCTTTTAATTCCTCGGAAGGACTCAAGCCATACATAGAGATACCTAAGCGTACGCCATTAAAGATATCGTTCGGACGACGAAGCAAGGCTGCGCTATTTGCACAGTGAATTATCGGAGGCGTAAAATTATGTTCTTTCACAATTCGAACCATTTCTTCAAAGAATGTGTATTGTTCTTCAAAATAAGGCGAATTTAGCTCGTCTGCTGTTGCAAAGTGTGTAAACACTCCATCCAGCGCGAATCCTGAATGAGAAGTGATGATATTCATCGTTTCGTGTAATTCTTCTTTTGTTCTAATTCCTAAGCGACCCATGCCTGTATCTATTTTTAAATGCATATGCAACTGACTGTTTTCACCTAGAATGGACGCCGCTTCTTCAATCCAAGCTTTGCTATAAGCAGTTACCGTTACATCCCACTCCAATGCGGTTTGAATGTGTAAGGGGGGCACGGCTCCTAATACTAAAATAGATTCCTTTATTCCTTTTTTTCGAAGAGCAATAGCTTCATCCAAAAAAGCTACAGCTAGCATATCAGCGCCAGCTTGAAGCGCAATCTCTGCTACTTCTTTATCTCCATGCCCGTACGCATTCGCTTTTACTACGGCCATTAACATTTTATGCCCTGGTATCAGTTCTCTTACATGATTCACATTTTGAAAAATGGCTTCTACATCAATTTCTGCCCATGTTTCTCTATAAAACGCATCCATTACTACGACACTTCCTTTTTTCAGAACCATTCTAAACGTACTTTCCTCTGTTATTATAATACATCTATAGCCAAACTTCATCTCGATCTTTATTCAAATTAAGCAAGAACAAGCCTACATATATGCAGGCTTGTAAGCTTCTCTTATTTTCCCATCTGACTTTGCACAGATCTAGCAACTGTACTCAATTCATCTGGTGTTAGCTGATCAGAAGCCAGCATAAAGTCTACTCCATTATATGTCCAAGATAGACTTTTATCCGTTAAAGCCCCCACAGTAAAACCTAAATCAAATGGCTCCCCGGCAGTAACTGTAGATGTTGCTGTTTTAGCTACTTGAGCTTTTTCTTGTACAAGCGTAAACGGCTTTTCTCCTTTGTACATTAAAACGACTCTCTCGCCATTTTCCGTCTCAATTTTCTTTTCCTTGGACAGCTTTGTACCTTTTGGAACATCATTAGGATAAAGAACGCTAAATGATTTTTGCTGAGCTAATGTCGGAATGTCAATCTTTGCACTTGTCATGTTTCTTTTTGTATCAAAAGCCCCTTTATCAAACTTAGAATCGAATTTCACCTTAGAGAAATCAACTTTTATTAACACTTTATTATCCGTATCCATAATTTTAACCGAAACAGGCGTTAAGTCACTTTTGTTCAGCGTAATTTCTTGTTTAGGAAGCATTGTGCTATTTTGATAGTTGGTTTTTGTTTCAAAAATATAATGCTTATCTGTTGATTTAAAACTTGCCTTTTCATCCTTTACAATATCTTGGACAAGGGATTCATACAAATAAGCTTGACTGCTATTTTGCGGCCAGTCACTTTGAAAACGAAAGCTTTTATTTAAGGCAGGCGTTAAAACAAAAACCCCTTCATCATTACGCAAAATCATTTGGCTTTGATCTTTCTTTGTATTTTTCAAATTCACTCGATAATACATAGGCTTACTATGCCAAATCTCTACATCGTATACTTGAGCATCTTTCCCTGTATTCAATGTCATCTTAGCATCTGATTTATACCCCGCCATTTCTTGTACCTTGGCATCCAATGCATCTGTTACATCCTGCTGACTTTTTTCACCGCATGCTGATAAGGCTAAGAGAAAAAAGGCGCAAACAAATAAGCCAACCCATTTTTTATGCATTTCCCCAACTCCTTTATTTCGTATATTCACAGCTAAACGGAGAAGCAAGAACATATCTTGTCTCCCCTATCCACACTATGAATATATGAACAAGAAATAGTGAATATGCAGACTAGCTTGACAAGCGTTCAATAATTACTTGAGCAATTGCATAGTGCGCACTGTGGGAAATAGATACGTGTACAGACGCTTCCAGTGGTTGTTTTGTAACAATGTGAGGTTTTCCTCTTTCATCATTCACGATTTCGATATCTTGGAAGCTGAAATCTTTTCCTATTCCTGTTCCAAGAGCTTTCGAATATGCTTCCTTCACAGCAAATCTTCCTGCTAAAAATTCGACCTTGCGCCGGCTTGATAGCTTTTCATAGCGTTCTCTTTCGTTTTTTGTTAAAATCCGAGTAATAAAAGCGCTTTGACGCTGCACCATTTTTTCAATCCGCTCTAACTCTGTAATATCAATTCCAGTTCCTATAATCATTTTCATTTAATCCTCTCTTACAGAATAGTATATAAAAATGCCTTTATAAAAAGGAGTGACAAATATGTTCGTACGCACAGAAAATGCAGCTGAATTTAAACGTTTTTATCCTGTTACCTTTACGCTTATCTGCATCCACATTGCGCTATGGTTACTTGCCGCTCTTCCCTTACACCTTGCAGAATCTTTTATACATCAGCTTATTGGTGTGAATAGTTTAATTTCCCAAGGAGACTACTGGCGGCTTTTCACACCTATCTTTTTGCATCTAAGCTTTTCACACCTTCTTTTTAACTCATTTTCATTGTTCTTGTTAGGACCGGGTGCTGAGCGCATTCTTTCTTCTTATAAGTTTCTTCTATTCTACCTTACGTGTGGATTGCTTGGAAATATCGTTACATTTCTAATCCAATCTTCTTTTTACAGCCATGTGGGTGCATCCGGTGCCATTTTCGGACTGCTTGGATTTTACCTCTATCTTGTCATAAAACAAAAGCATATGCTTTCTAAAAGCAACCAGCAAATCATTGTCGTCTTTTTAGTTATTGGATTACTTTCAGGTCTGCTAACCCCAGGAACCAACAACACTGCTCATTTCGCTGGAGGTATTGCTGGATTTGTTCTCTCTTTTCTTATATTCAAACAGAAAAACAAGCCACAGATATGAGGCCTGCTTTAGGATTTAATATAAAAAGTGGATGAGTTAATAAATTCCACATCTTCATAAGACTTTAAATCTCTTACTAACTGAAAGAGTGCTTCATCTTTTTTCTTAGCTTCAATCATGCAATCGATTTGCGGTATCGTTCCATTTACTTCTTTTAAAAAGCTGTAAAACCCATTAACATCGATATAATCTGCATGAGCTCTAAATTCTTTATCACTTTTAGGACTAGATATATGCATTTTTAGAGGAAGCGTTTCATGTTCCCATGTTCGAATGATACGATCCCAATGCTCTTGCCACGAAGTTTCATCGTTGTTCGCCTGATGATGATGAAGATCAAAAATGATTGGGACATTTAGTTTTTCACATAAATACAAGACGTCCTTTATATGAAAGGTTGTATCGTCGTTTTCCAACATAATCATTTGCTGAAGGGATTGAGGTACAAGCCCCCAATTATGAATAAACTGCTCCAATGCCTTTTCTTTATCATTATAAGCTCCTCCAACATGTAAAACACAGCGATTTTGAAGTGGAATATCCATTCCTTTCAGCAACTTTTGATGCATGCGAAGAGTTTGGATAGAATGCTTAAAAACCTCTTTATCCGTTGAATTTAAAACAACAAAATGATCCGGATGAAAATCTACTCGCATTGGATGTTCCTTCAAAAATACAGAAATACGCTGAAGAGCATCTTTTAAAGGAGCTATGTAGTTCCATTCTTTTAGCGCCTCATGGTTAGCTAACGGAATTAACTTAGAACTGAATCGAAAAAACTCAATTTCACTCCACGCATTATGTTTTAATAACCGTAAGCAGTTTTCTAAGTTGGATATTGCAATACGTTCGAGCTTGCGAATGGCCGCTTCATGGTCTTTCACACGCTGAAATTGTGCAAAAGTCATTGTTTGAGAAGGAGAACTATTTTCCAAATGAACGCTCATCGCCACATAACCTAACCGAACAATGGTCGACATCAGTGAACACCCCATTTTATTTTACTCATAGTGTGCACCAATAAAATAGCAATTAACACATAAAAAAAACGAGCCTGTTAAGGCTCGTTTTTATTTTACGCTTTGCTGCGAGAATCTTTACGATTACTGCTGCTATTGCGATTTCTATTATCACTGCCGTTGCTTCCACCGCGACGCTTGTCACCAAAACGCTTTGAGTTTCCACGACGATTTTGCTGTGAGTAGTTTTTAGAGTTAGAACGTGAACGACCTCCGCCATTTCCACGTTTGTTTTTATCACCTTTTGCAATTACCGGTGGTTCAGCAGTTAATTGAATTGGTGATTCGTTTGGTTCTTTTGTAAATAATTTGATTGCTGCTGCCACTAATGAAACTGAATCGTGCTCTTCAAGTAACTCTTCTGCCAACTGTTTATAGTAAGATAAGTTGCCTTGTGTCACAGATTCTGTTAATTTGTCAGCTGCAATACGCTGTTGACCTTCCATTGCTTCATCAAGCGTTGGAGGAGTCAAACGCTCCATTTTACGTTTTGTTGTACGCTCAATATTGTGTAACTGTCCAGTTTCTCTTGGCGTTACAAATGTCATAGCAGCACCCATTTTACCAGCACGTCCTGTACGTCCGATACGGTGTACATAGCTCTCCGGATCTTGAGGGATATCAAAGTTGTATACATGCGTAACACCAGAAATATCAAGTCCGCGCGCAGCTACGTCCGTCGCAACTAATACATCAATAGAACCTTCTTTAAATTGACGTAGTACAGATAGACGTTTCGATTGCGTCAAGTCACCATGGATACCTTGTGCAGAATAACCACGCATATTTAATGCTTCTGATAACTCATCAACACGGCGCTTTGTACGACCAAAGATGATAGCTAATTCAGGTGATTGCATATCTAAAAGACGAGTAAGGATATCAAATTTACGCTTTTCTTGTACTTCTAAATAATACTGCGTAATATTTGGCATCGTCACTTCTTTTGCTTTTACTTTTACCACTTTTGGTTCGTTCATGAATTTTTCAGCAATGCGACGGATTGGAGTAGGCATTGTTGCTGAGAATAAAAGTGTTTGGTGGTTCTCAGGTACGTTTGATAAGATTTTTTCAATGTCTTCGATGAATCCCATGTTTAACATTTCATCTGCTTCATCTAAAATAACTGTATGAACATCTTGTAGACGAAGTGTACGACGATTAATATGATCTAGCATACGTCCTGGTGTCCCTACGATGATATGAGGGTGCTTTTTCAATGCACGAATTTGACGACTGATATCTTGACCACCATAAATTGATAGCACGCGTACGCGCTTTGTTTGACCAATTTTGTAAAGTTCTTCAGATACCTGTACAGCAAGTTCACGAGTAGGAGCAATAATTAACCCTTGAATTGCATCTACGTTTACATCAACTTTTTCAATAAGAGGAATACCAAATGCCGCTGTTTTACCTGTTCCTGTTTGTGCTTGTCCGATCAAATCGTGACCTTCTAGTGCTAATGGGATAGTTTCTGATTGAATTGGTGTTGCTTCTTCAAAACCCATTTTACTCACAGCTTTGTTAAGCTGTTGACTTAATCCTAAATCTTGAAATAATGCCAAGTTTTTCAAACTCCTTTTATATTTAGACTATCTATATTTTACAAAAAAAAGCATTCTCCGAGGAAACGGAAAATGCTCTAAACGACTACTTCAATAAATTCAACGTTTAGAGTATAAGCGCCTCAAGACACTCAGACTACATCATAACACTATGGCTTTCCGTTTGCAATAGAGCTTACTTATACTCTTTTTAATATCACGGTAATTTATGCATCATTTTTGAGATAACTTCCTCAAGCTTCATCCCTCGAGATGCTTTCACTAAAACCACATCTTCTCTTGTTGTAATCGCTGTTAATTTTTTAACAAGCTCATCTTTCTCCTCAAAGTGCATTACCTTATCTTCTGCAAAATTATTTTTTGCTCCTTGCTCAATTTCAACAGATAAAGGACCGTACGTTAGAACATAATCAATTTTTTCTGCTTGAATAAACTCTCCCACTTCTTTGTGGAACTCTTTTTCCTGATCGCCTAATTCAAGCATATCCCCGAGAACAAGAATTTTTTGCTTATAGCCTTCTAAATCATGCATCAACGTGATAGCAGCTTTAACGGACGTTGGACTTGCGTTATATGCGTCATTAATGAAGGTCAGGCCATCTGTTCGTTTTACAAGCTCCATACGCATATTTGTTAGCTTTAATTCTTTTAATCCCTTAGCGATTGTTTCATTGTCTAGTCCAAAATAATGACCTACCGCAATAGCAGAAAGCGCATTGTGAACATTATGTTTACCTAATACCGGGATAAAGAATGAATATGTTGTTTCACGTGAAACAGTGAATGTTGTTCCTAACTCTTCAGCTGAAATAGCACTTGGATACAGGTCGTTTTGTTTTGAGCTGCCAAATGTCACCGTTTCAAATGCTGGATTAACTACGCGCGACGTTAAAAGCGGCTCATCACCATTGTAGACAAGCTGACCCGTTGGCGCTAAGCCACTTGTAATTTCTAATTTTGCCTCCGCAATTCCATCACGGCTTCCTAAGTCTTGAAGGTGCGATTCTCCGATATTTGTAATAATGGCCACATCAGGCTCCGCTAAATTAGAAAGAAACTCAATTTCCCCCCGACTGCTCATGCCCATTTCTAAAACTGCAATATCATGAGTTTCATCTAAACGCAAAATAGTAAGCGGCATGCCAATATGATTATTAAAGTTTCCATCTGTTTTCAGAACACGGTAAGTTGTATCAAGCACAGCTTTTACCATGTCTTTTGCCGTTGTCTTTCCGTTACTTCCTGTAATGCCTACTACTTTAATATCTAACTCGTGACGATAGGATTTCGCTAATTGCTGAAGAGCTTCTAGCGTATCATCGACTAAAATAACACTAATGTCTGTCGGTGGGTTTTCTTCATCTTTGTTCCACAGAGTAGCGACCGCTCCGTTTTCAATTGCTTTATCGACAAATGTATGCCCGTTAAAACGTTCCCCTTTAATTGGGATATATAAATTGCCGTGCTGAATGGTTCTCGTATCAATTGAGACTCCCTCAATTAAAGCTGCTTCGTCCCCGCTATGAAATACACTTCCTGGAATCATTGCAGCTAGCTGTTTAAGCGTACGTTTAATCATTGTTGGTTTGCTCCTCTCGATATAAAGTAAACTATGGATCCTATTTAATTGAAACTAAACACAGAAACACTATTCATGATGAATAGTGTTGTGTGAGTTACATCGTGTGTTTAATTTGCTGCTTTTCGGTATGACGTTCAATTGCTAGTGATACAAGTTTTTCAATTAAATCTGGATATTCAACGCCTGCGTGTTTCCACAATAACGGGAACATACTGAAAGGTGTAAAACCAGGCATCGTATTCACTTCGTTAATAATGAATTTACCTTCTGATGTTAAGAAGAAATCTGCACGTACAAGACCAGATCCATCAATTGCTTTAAATGCTTTGATTGCTAGTGCTGACATTTCGTGATGCTGTTCTTCTGTAATTTCAGCTGGAATAATAAGACCTGTATCGCCGTCTTCATATTTTGCTTTGTAATCGTAAAACGCTTTTTTAGGTAAGATTTCTCCAACTACTGAACAAGCTGCTTCATCATTCCCTAGCACACCAATTTCAACTTCACGACCAACTGCTGCTGCTTCTACAATGATTTTTCGATCGAATAGGAAGGCTTCAACAAATGCCGCTTCTAACTCTTCACGGTTATCACATTTGCTAATCCCAACACTTGAACCTAAGTTTGCTGGTTTAACAAAGCAAGGGTATCCAAGTGTTTCTACTTTTTCATAAGCAGCCGTTCGATCTGCTTCCCACTCGCGGCGGATAAATGATACGTACTCTACTTGAGGCAGACCTGCCTGTGCAAACAGCTGCTTCATTACAACTTTATCCATACCAGCTGCTGAAGCTAATACACCATTTCCAACATAAGGAATATTCAATAATTCTAATAATCCTTGTACCGTACCATCTTCTCCATTTGGACCATGAAGAAGTGGGAAAATAACATCTAGCTGATCCTCTGTTTTTGAATCTGTTAATGCAAACATTTCTGTATTCAATGAAACTGGTGAAATAGCTGTTCCGTTATCTTGAATTTCTAATTGAGCAACTGTTTCAAGCGGACCAGTCAGCTGTGTGCCGCGAATCCATTTTCCTGTTTCTGTAATGTAAATTGGATGCACTTCATATTTATCGTGATTAATTGCTTTTGAAACTGCTAGAGCTGTTTGTAAAGATACTTTATGTTCAGCGGATTTTCCTCCGTATAAAAGTCCAAGCTTAATTTTCACTGATGTTCCTCCTAACACATATTCATCTTTTCTATTTTATCATGCACGTTTAGATAGTAAACAGAAATATTAACTATTATTACGTATGTCAAAATAGCTAGGCTTGTGAAAGAAATTCCATCGCCTACCTTTATTATTTAAAATTACTTTTTTCTTTAGCTCATTTGTTTTTCCAAAAAACTTCTTGATTTTAAATCTTTTTTAAAAGTTTACTTGTAAAGTTTACTTATGCTAAAGATAACCATCAACAATTGAAATTATAGTTCTGGTACAAATCAGGAGGTTCAACAAACATGAGTAAAATGGGAAAGAAGATGATTGCTGCATGCAGCGTAGCCATTGGAAGTATTTATGCAACGGGTTATATAAACACTCTATCTGACGCGCAAGCTGTTCAAGTCACGCCGGCTCATCATCAGAAAAAAACGACAGATCAGACAGACAATCAAACGATTGTCAATGACAGCTGGGGAGAAGATATAGCTTCGTCTAATAAAAACCAGTCATCAGCAAGTACCGAAACTTCTGCTCCTAAAACAAAATACAAAGATGGTACGTATTCTGGCCAAGGAAGCAATCGTATCGGAACTGTCTACGTATCTGTGAACATTAAAAACGACCGAATTGATACAGTTGAAATTACAGAAGCGGATACTCATTATTCTCAAAGTTACATTGAGGACCTTCCGTCTCAAGTCGTACAAAGACAAAGTTCAGATGTCGACGTCGTGAGCGGAGCAACGCTTAGCACAGAAGATTTTCAAAATGCCGTGGATGACGCACTTCAGCAAGCAATGAATGCATAAAGGAGAAACGAATGATGTCCACAAAAACGTATAGCCGCTCTGTCTTATGTATGGGAACAACCGTGTCCATTCAAGTAATTGCTCCCCAATCAGAGAAAGCAAATGTCCTTCACCATATCTCAAAGGCATTTACTATTTTTAAGACCGTTGAAACGACCTGCAGTCGATTTGATGCCAAAAGCGAAGTTATGAAGCTAATTAGACATATCAAAGAACCTGTTGCCGTTAGCCCTCTATTATTTGAAGCCCTTCATTTCGCTGTCTTAGTAGCAGATGAAACGCATGGAATCTTTGACCCAACGGTAGGAAAGCAATTAGAAAACCGCGGTTTTAACGAACATTACTTATATGGAAAGCCCGTACAGGTGAACGAAGCAGTCGATTCTGGAAGTTATAAAGACATCGTATTGGATACACATAAAAAAACGGTTTGTTTACAAAAACCGATGATTATAGATCTTGGAGCGGTCGCCAAAGGATTGGCCATTGATTTGGCTGCTCGCTCCCTTCCTTATCAGCATTTTATGATTAATGCCGGAGGAGACATCCTAGTTAAAGGACGCAATCAACACGGAGAGTTGTGGAAAGTCGGGATTCAGCACCCTGGGATTCAAACGCAGTCATTACTGACTTTGCGTGTAACAGATACGGCTGTCTGCACATCAGGAAACTACGCTAGAAAAAATAAGACGCAACCATCCATGCATCATTTGGTTAATCCCTTATCTCCATCCATTCGAAGCAGTCTAATGAGTTGTACAGCTATTGCTCCTTCTGCCATGCTGGCCGATGCATTATCTACATCAGCTTTTATTTTAGGAGCGGAAAAAGGAGTAAATTTATTGAATGATGCCGACATACGCGGCGTACTCTTCGATTCTAGTTTCACTCCTTTTTTTACATCAGATATGGAGGAATTAATGAGTTATGACCACACGTTCTGAACGAAGAAGCGGTGTTAAATATATTAGTACACCAAAAGGTTATATTATTGTAGATGAAAACAAACCAAAAGAAATAAGTCGGTGGGCGCAGCTAGTTAAAACACCTAAAAGATACGTGATGGCTATGCTGCTGCTTTTAGCCTTATTAGGTGCATTCAACTCTTCTGCCTTTCAAGGATTAGGTCACCTACTACTTGCCGTGTGCTCGGCGGCCGCCTTAGATTTAGGATTTTCTTTTGCTTATAAAAAGAAAATTCAGCTTCCTGACGGCGGGATTATTACTGGATTAATTATTGCCTTAGTGCTTAGCACATCTACACCGGCTTGGGTCACATTTTGCACTGTAGCTGTTGCGATTTTATCGAAACACTTAGTAAAAGTAAAAAAGAAGCCTATTTTTAACCCTGCCGCTTTTGGTCTTCTCTTTTCGCTTATTGTCTTTTCAAGCGGCCAAAGCTGGTGGGGGAGCTTATCTTTACTACCCGTCTGGCTCATTGTATTCGTGTTTGTGACAGGGTACCTTGTGACAAGCAAAGTAAATAAATTCCCTCAAGTATTTGCGTTTTTAGGCGTGTATTTTGCTGTTTTTACGATTATGGCATTAATAGGAGTAGGTGATGTAGCGGATGCTTTACGAGCTCCTTTTGTCAATTCTGCTTTATTTTTAGCCTTCTTTATGGTGACGGATCCCCCAACTTCTCCTGCGAAGTATAAAGACCAAATTAAATTTGGGCTGCTTGCGGGGGCAATTAGCGCCGTAGATTACTTAGTTTTTGGAGGCCTTGCCTATTTATTAATTGGCCTGTTAATTGCTAATGCATGGAATGCATGGAAGACTGCAAACAAAAAAGCAACAAAAAAAGCTGCCTAATGACAGGCAGCTTTTTTCATAGCGGAATTTTCACATGAAATTCCGTACCCACGTTTTTTTGACTAAAAACCTTAATTTCTCCGTCATGGGCTTGTACAATCCATTTGGCAATCGCGAGACCTAAACCTGACCCTCCTTCGGCACGGGCTCGGCTCTTATCACTTCGATAAAAACGATCAAACACATACGGAAGGTCTTTCGCTTCAATCCCAATGCCTGTGTCTTTGATAATTAGCGTCATAGAGTGGTGATGTTTCTTTAGACTAATATGAATGCTTTCTCCAGGTGGGGTGTACTTAAAAGCATTGTCTAATAAAATCATACATAGCTGATGAAGCCGTTCTGGATCTCCTCCGCACATTAACGATTCAATTTCCCTTGTGAAGTGCAGCTCTTTTAGTTCAAATATAGGCTCAAACTGATTAGCTACTTTATCAACCAGCTCACCCATATTAAAGACCGTTTTGTTTAGCAGCTGTGCACTTGAATCAGATCTCGCCAGTGTTAGTAAGTTGCCCACCAGCTTCGTCATCCGCTTCACTTCGTTTAAGCTTTGATAAATATTTTCGCTTTCTTGCTCAATCGTATGATTTGGTCGTCTAAACAATAGCTCGAGATGCGTTTGCATCACGGAAAGAGGTGTCCTTAACTCATGGGAAGCATCTGCAATAAATTCGACTTGTTTGTTCCAAGACTTTTGGATAGGTATAAGCGCTCGATTGGCTAAAAACAAGCCAGCTACAAGCGAAAGAAGCAGTCCAATAAAAGCTGAAATGATAAGAAGAAAAGCAAGGTGTTCTAAGGTTTGAGTTTCTGGATCTACGTTTAAGACAAGTTGAATTGTTGAAACGTCTTGATCTTTTATATATCCTTCATTTTTCACATTCATCACTCGATAAGCATGACCGTTTACCTCTTGCGACGTTT
This sequence comes from Priestia sp. SIMBA_032, assembly GCF_046535215.1. Taxonomy (NCBI): domain Bacteria; kingdom Bacillati; phylum Bacillota; class Bacilli; order Caryophanales; family Bacillaceae; genus Priestia; species Priestia sp. SIMBA_032. The sequence continues at coordinate 21,404 of NZ_JAWRXD010000027.1, forward strand.
GAATTTTTCCTTCTGAGAGCGCAGGCTTAAAGTCGTCAATATCGTTTGTATATAATCCTTTTTTAGGTGTGATTTTGATTAGTTTTTTATCACTGCTCCAAAGTAAAAACGCAACGCGCCGTTCTGTTTCTCTCTCATTGTTTTCCTGAATTTCATGTAAATTTCTTTTTTTAATCTGCTCGCTCATCTCACTTAGCCGATTGTCCGGATTTAAAAAAATAAGATGCTGCATGTAAAAATACAAAACTATACTAAAAATGCTCAAAATAACCATCAGCACCATTGTGTTAAATAACACAAGCCTGATTCTCGTCTTTTTAAACATGTTCTTCCCCTTTTAACATAAAGCCTACGCCTCTGACTGTACGTACATAATTGTCACAATTAAAAGGCTGAAGCTTCTTTCTTAAATGGTGAACATAAACGTCTACTACACCCACTCCTACATCGGATGTAAAACCCCATACCCGATTAAAAATTTGATCTCGAATAAGGATTTGTTCTTTATTTCGAATAAAATATTCTAAAAGCTGAAATTCTTTAATCGTTAACGTTAGGGCACTCCCATTTATCATAACTTCATGATTGGCTTCTCGTATAGAAATTGGACCATATGAAATCATGCCTTCTTCTGCCTGCAAGTCTCTGAGCATTACCCTTAATCTCGCAAAAAGTTCAGCCATGGCAAAAGGCTTAACTAAATAATCATCGGCTCCATAATCGAGTCCTTTCACTCGATCTTCTACACTATCTTTTGCAGTGAGAAAAATAACTTTCGTCAGCACCTTTTGTTTCCTTAGCTTTTTTAGTATGTCAAGCCCTGTCATACCAGGCAGCATAATATCTAAAATCAAGGCATCATAAATATTCTGCTCTGCTAAAAACAAACCTTCATCTCCTTCAGACGCACGGTCAACTTCATATCCTTCTTCTTTTAAGCCTTCTACGATACCGTGTAATAATGAAGCATCATCTTCTACCACAAGTACACGCATATCAAATTCCCCCTTTTGTGATTACCTAAGTAAGCATTATCTTAGCATGTCACTTTTAAAAATATTTTAAAACTAGCGTGTTATAATCTCTTATACTTTATAAAAAAAGTTATGCCTGCAAGCAGACATAACTTTTAATTAAACGCTATTTATGATCAGGACGTCGGTAAATGAACACCGCCTCTTTTGGCAGTTTACCAAACAAAAAGCTAGCAAACGATAAAAGACGATGACATCCCCAAATGATTAGGTAACAGCCCGCTAATGTTAAAATATAGCGTGCCAAGATTTCAAAGTGAAACATGTAGTTGCCTTGTATTGGTACTGCTTTTGCCACAAAGTTTAAAACCATTGGATGAATCAAGTAAAATCCAAACGAGTACATGGCAATATTTTTAACAACCGTCACGGACTTCACAGAAAGCTTTTCAGCTAATATCTCTGCAATTCGGAAGAAGAAATAACTTCCCACGACCAAATAAATTGTATTAACAGCCTCATACGTAAAGCCTGAAATTTGAATTGTCTTCATTGTGTATAAGTGATAATTTAACAGTGAAATAGCTATTCCCGATCCGAGCGTCACCAGAAATAATACAATATTTGAACGACTATACTTTTTATCCACTTGTTCGCGATAATAAACACCAATCCAACCGCCGAGTAAAAACGTAGCCATCGTATTTAAAAATAAATTAAATGAAGTGATATGATACGTATTGTTAAGCATTAAATAACCAAGCTGAATGATAATACCAAACAGCCACATGTATTTTTTAAAAATGGTTACTTTTTGTGCTAGCCATACAAAAATTGGCAGAACGAGATACACTTGTACAATTAAAAAGATAAAATGAAGCTGATAGTAAGACTCTCCGCGTAAAATACGCTTCACAATATCAGCTGCATTTAATTCTGTTGCTCCCACATAGTACGAATAAAATTCATAAATAAGTGCCCAAATAACGTAGGGAACTAAAATATATGTCACTCTTCGAGCATAATACGTTTTCCATAAAGTCTTTGTTAACGGCTTGTTAATATAACTATAAAAGAAAACTAAACCTGTGATCACAATGAAGATCCCTGCTTCAATTCGAACAATTCGGTTAAGGAAATGATATTTCTGATAAGCTTCGCTTGCAAATGGCAGTACCGTTGCATAAGCTGCTGTTACATGTACGAGCACAACCATCATCATAGCGAATAATCGTAAAAAATAAATGGATTGAATATGCTGCTTTTGTTTTTGCTTCACTTTTTCTCTCCTATATAATGTGAAATATAAATTCTAGATGAATAATAGAACATTCAATTTTTTCTTATCTTTCCCGTTTTACAAATAAAAAAGCTAATAACATAAAATAAATGTTATTAGCTTTACTCGTTTGTATTTTATCTTTCCTCTTGCTATCACGCAACTGAATTTACAAAAACAATAAAGAACTCGAGTACAAAGACCTAATTAAGTTCCTTTTATTTACGGTGCATTTTAAATTCTAAAAATAATTCATTATAATAAGCAAGCATTCGTTTGCCTAAGTTATTATATACTTCAAGCTTATTGGTTAGTTCTTCATCCGGATAAAAACGTTCATCTTCCGCTACTTCTTTCGGCAAATAATCTAACGCTTTTTTATTAGGCGTAGAATACCCCACATATTCTGCATTTTGAGCAGCGTGTTTAGGATCTAGCATAAAATTCATGAATTTATGTGCACCTTCTACATTTTCAGCCGTTTTTGGAATAACCATGTTATCGAACCATAAATTCGAACCTTCTTCTGGAACAACGTAATTCAGCTTATCGTTTTCACTCATAATTTCAGAAGCATCACCTGACCAAACAACGCCAACTGCCGCTTCTTCATTTGCTAGGAGCATCTTAATCTCGTCTCCTACAATGGCTTTGACATTTGGTGTTAATGTATCAAGCTTTCTTTTTGCTTCTTGAAGATGAGCTTTATTCGTATCATTTAATGAATAATTTAAGCTGTTTAACCCCATTCCCATCACTTCTCTGGCGCCATCTGCAAGTAAAATTTGATTTTTCAGCTTAGGGTCCCATAAATCATTCCAACTCTTTATCTTCTTACCATGAATCATATCAGAGTTATAAACAATACCTACAGTTCCCCAAAAATAAGGAATAGAGTACTTATTGCCAGGATCAAAAGATAGGTCTAAAAAACGCGGATTAATGTATTTTAAATTAGGGAGCTTCGAATGGTCGATTGGCAACAGTAAATTTTCTTCACGCATCTTGCTAATCGCGTATTCAGAAGGAACAGCAATATCAAATGTCGTACCGCCTTGTTCAATCTTGGTCATCATCGCTTCATTTGAATCAAAGGTCTGATAAATGACTTTAATTCCGGTTTCTTTTTCAAACTGATTCACTAAATCAGGATCAATATAATCTCCCCAATTATAGACGGTCAGCGTATCTCCTCCAGAGTATCCTTCGGCATTGTTCAAATGATGAACGACATACATGAGAACGAAAGAAAGGATGACGATAAAGATAAACGGCTTTGCTAATTGCTTCATTTTCCAGTCGCCACCCCTTTCACTTTATTGCTGTATCGCTGACTGATAAAGTAATAACCAATTACAATCAGCACGGTAAACATGAAAATAAGAGTAGAAAGAGCATTGATTTTCAGCGATACCCCTCTTCTTGCTAACGAATAAATTTCTACTGAAAGCGTGGAAAAGCCGTTCCCAGTCACAAAGAACGTAACCGCAAAGTCATCCAAAGAGTAAGTTAAAGCCATAAAAAAGCCTGCAAAGATACCCGGACGAATAAATGGCAATACCACTTTCGAAAGTACTTCAAAGCGGCTTGCGCCCAAATCACGGGCTGCATCGAGCAGTGTCGGGCTCATTTCCTGCAGCTTAGGCAGAACCATGATGACCACAATCGGTACACTGAACGCAATATGCGCTAATAATACGGATATAAATCCGAGCTTTACACCGATAATGGTAAATAGAATTAAAAAAGATGCGCCAATAATAACATCTGGACTCACAATTAACACATTATTAAATGTTAACAGCGTATTTTGAACACGTCTGCGCTTCACGTATACGATAGCAAGTGCCCCTATCATGCCAATAATCGTTGAAATAACCGAAGACAATAGAGCAATAATAAGGGTATTTAAGACAATAATAAGCAAACGTGTGTCTTGAAACACTTCTTTGTACCAATCTAACGTAAACCCTTCAAATTCACGCATGTTTCCTCCGCTGTTAAAAGAGTAATACATTAAATAGAAAATGGGCGCGTATAAAATGAAAAATACAAAAAATAAATAAAGGTGGCTGAACTTCCACTTTCTCTTCATTTTACACACCTCTCTTTCCAGTGCCTGTTATGAGCATCATAACGGCCATCGCAATAATTAAAAAGACGGCAATTGTGGCTCCCATGCCCCAATCCTGCGTCACTAAAAAATGTTGTTCAATCGCCGTTCCCAGTGTAATAACGCGGTTTCCAGCAATTAAACGCGTAATCATAAAGAGTGATAGTGCTGGAATAAAAACAGCCTGACAACCTGATTTAACCCCTTCTAGCGTTAGCGGAAATACCACGCGCTTAAATGTCACCCATGAAGATGCCCCCAAATCTCGAGAAGCGTAGATAAGCGAGGGATTAAGTTCTTCTAAAGAGTTAAAGATCGGCAAAATCATAAAGGGGATAAAAATATACACTGATACAAATACAAAACTAAAGTCAGTAAATAAAATTTGATGAGTGCCAAGTCCCAGAAATTCAGTAAATTTATTAACCGTACCGTACGTGCCAAATATACCTAAAAAAGCATAGGCTTTTAATAATAGGTTAATCCACGTCGGTAAAATAATCAGTAGAAGCCAAAGCTGCTTATGCTTAAGCTTCGTTAGTAAATAAGCTGTGGGATAAGAAAAAACCAAGGAAAATAACGTAATTAAAAAGGCATACCAAAATGAGCTCAGCGTCATCTGTAAATAAACAGGGGTGAAAAATTTCTTATAGTTTTCAAGCGTCAGCTCATTATCAATGCTGAAAAAAGAATAATAGACAACTAATACAATGGGAGCAACTACAAAAAGCAAAATCCATAACACATACGGGACTAAATAAATATTTCTTGATTTAGTTTGCATGGTAATCCTCTTCATAACCTTCGAGTCGCTTATCGAATTCTTCTTCCGTTTCATTAAATCGCATAACGTGAATAGCTTCAGGCTCAAAATATAAACCAATTTCTTCGCCAACCGTTGCCTTTTTCGTAGAGTGAACGAGCCACTCATTCCCTGCATGGTCATAGCCTAAAATTTCGTAATGGACTCCTCTAAACAGCTGTGAATCTACACGAACCTGCAGCTTCCCTTGATTGGAGCTTGTAATGGCTAAATCTTCAGGTCGAATCACAATTTCAACCTGCTCATTTTGGTTTAACCCCTGATCGACACATTCAAATTGCTGGCCGCCAAACTCCACTAAGAAGTCAGCAATCATTTTACCTGGCACAATATTTGATTCACCAATAAAATCAGCAACAAAACGATTAATTGGCTCATCATAAATATCTGTAGGTTCCCCGCTCTGCTGAATTCTTCCTTTATTTAAAACAAAGATTTCATCGGACATCGCAAGCGCTTCTTCTTGATCGTGCGTAACAAAAATGAATGTAATACCTAGACGGCGCTGTAATTCTCTTAACTCGTATTGCATTTCCGTACGCAATTTTAGATCAAGAGCTGAAAGCGGCTCGTCCAGCAAAATGACTTCAGGCTGATTTACAATTGCTCGTGCAATAGCTACGCGCTGTCTTTGACCACCTGACATTTCCTTTATTTCTCTTTTTTCATATCCTTCTAAGTTAACAAAGCGAAGGGCTTCTTTAACTTTTATCGCAATATCAGCATTTTTCATCTTCTTGATTCGAAGACCGAATGCTACGTTTTCAAATACATTCAAATGTGGAAAAAGCGCGTAGTCTTGAAAAACCGTATTAACTTGACGTTTGTTAGCCGGGACATCATTAATTCTTTTCCCATTAAAATAAATCGTTCCGCTTGAGGCTTCCGTAAAGCCTGCAATTAATCGTAAAATCGTTGTCTTTCCACATCCCGATGGACCTAAAAGGGTATAAAACTTTCCTTTTTCAATTTCAAAGCTTACATGATCCAATACAACTGAATTATTATCATATTGCTTGGTCACATTTTCAAATTGAATAATTGTATTCGTAGATGTCATTTCACTTCACCTCTTTTGTTCTATAAATAAGACTCTGTCGCCACGATAATTAACTCTGTTATTCCGTCATGAGCATTTAAAATCTGATGTTCTTCAGAAGCTTGAAAATAGATGGTTTCTCCTTGTTTGGCTTCATATATTCTGCCTCCAAGCTTCACCTTCACACACCCGCGCAAAATATAGCCAAACGTTTCTGAAAGAGAAGGCTCAAATCTCTTAAATGCACCTTTTTCATGAAGAATAAGACGAATCGGCTCCATTTCTTTTTCATTTGATTCATGTACAAGCCACTGAATATGGTAACCTTTTTCGTCTTCGCAATAACTCGTGTAGTCTTCCTCCTTGTATACAACCTTTTGAACATGCGTATCAATTTCGAAGAATTCTTTCGGTTCGCACCCCAGCACTTCCAAAATACTAAAAAATGTTTCTAAAGACGGCGAACTTAAATCGCGCTCTAGCTGCGAAATATAGCCTTTGCTTAAATCAGTACGTTCTCCTAGCTCTTCTTGTGTTAAACCTTTTTTTAATCGTAAATTTTTAATTTTTTTTCCTATTTCCATACTCTCGATCCTCAACTGTATTTAAAATTAGCAAACAGCATGAATGATTGTTCATGCTGTTTCAAACTCAGGTTTTGTTTTACTTAACTTAAAGTTTACTTTTAACCTTAAAATATTATACATGAATTATTTTTTAGTACAACCTTAAACACTTAAAAAATAAAAACTCCTTTTATTTAAAAGGAGTTTTTATTTTTACTTATACAACTTATGCATTTCGTACTGTTTCCCGGATAATGTATCAAACTCAACTTCATGGTAATCTTGAAGGTCTTTTGCAGCTTTTTTAGAGAGCGCTGCCTGATCATCCACTAGCTTTCCTTTTGAATCCATATACATATTTGAACGAAAAGCCGGCACTTCTGTTTTCATTTGATTCAACTGATTGTAGAACAGATTACTTTTGTAACCAAGAGATTGAACAAGCGTCGGAGCAATATAAATAGGACTCATCGTACCAAGATTTTTATCTATTTTTGTATCGTAATTAGATAAAAATAAGAGCGGCGTCTCATAAAATTTTTGAGATGTTTGCTGCGTTTTCTCGTTTCCAAAACCCGTTTCTTTGTAAGCTTGAAGATTTTGTCCAAGTGCTGGCAAATGATCTCCCCAAAATACTACAATAGTCGGCTCATCCAGCTTTTGAATTTCATCGTTCAATCGTTTTAAAGCAGCATCTGAACGTTTGATTCCTTCAGCATAAATTTCAATTTCCTTTTGCATTTCCGGTGATAACCCTTTACTGGTTACTTTAATTGTTTCCTGACCATTATACTTATCCGCTGAGTAAGGAAGGTGATTTGCAATCGTTACAGCATGCACAAATGCAGGCTTTTTCGACTGACGAAGCGTATCGAGTACTTCATCAACTACCGCTTCATCGGAAACAAATTCTTTGTTATCTTTTTGCGTATGCTTCATTTGATCAATAAACTTCACTTGATCAAATCCTAGATTTGGATACACATTTTGCCTCATATAAAGCATGCCGCTGTTTGGATGCATAGCAGTTGTAGCATAGCCTTGTTTTTCTAGATAAGAAACAAAAGACGGGTATTCTTTTTTACTCAATACATGCTGATAAGGAAGGCCTCCAGGATTAAAGAAGGACAAAGAGTAGCTCGTCAGCGCTTCAAACTCCACATTAGCTGTCTCTCCGCCAAATGAAGGACTTAAAGACCATCCGGAAGGATATTTCTTTTGAAGTTCTCTTGTATTTTTCATTGGATCTTCAGAGAACGTCACGTTAAGCTTTGTTGGGTCCCAAAACGTTTCATTCATTACAAACACAACGTTTGGCTTGACTTCAGTCTTGCTTTCTTGTGTTTTCTCTTCTTTTGACTGAATGCGTTTTGCCACTTTGGCCATTACTTCCTGTGAGTAGTCATCCGGCTCTTGCAGCACATCTGTTTTAACATTTGAAATCATGCCAATAACAGGTCCGTTATAGTAATAATTATTTTGCTGATTCCAAGGCATCAGCGCAGCATATTGATCATAATATTTTTGAGCAAACGAGTGTTCAAAGAATAAAAATGATTTCATTAAAAAGATAAGCGGCAGAATCATAATAATTCGAAGAAACCATCGAATTTTAATTTTCGGCAAGAAAAACCAAAGAGCGATTAGTACGACAATAGATCCAATAACTCCTATTACAATGGGAATTGAAATCGAATCTTTAATCATCGGAATAACCTCTTTTAACTGACTTGCCTGAATAAAATCGTTCGGGAACAATGGTTCATTTCGAAAGATTTTTTTATAATAGTTTACAAGAGCTAAAATAAAATACAGAACAAAGGTAATTCCAGCCCCTAAATAAGCTTCCCCTACTAGCATAATGATCGCTAGTGTTAACAACGAAAGTAAAAATACCGTAAAAAGATAGCGTTCAGGGTATGCTTGCATCCACTCTATTGTTTTGCCTGGATTATGTATATCAATATGATAGATAACAAAAACCATAGCAGAAACGGCTGCTACAGCAATTGAAAACACAATTGCCGTAAAAATGGCATACCACTGCGAATCTTGTATTCTCTCTATCTGATTAAATCGAAGCAGCAAATAGAAAGTGAGCGCCCATAAAACAAGGGAGCATCCTCCTATTAATACGACGAACCCAGCTGTATGGATTTGGGCCCAGTCAAACAACATTTTTGTCTCATTTGACACATTAAATATAACAGCACTGTATAAAAAAACGCTAAGCAGACCATACGCTGCCAGCATTGGCAAAGAACGATACAAATGTTTAAACATAACCTTAAGCCTCCTATTTACAATATCTTAACACTTTTAATATGATTTTAACATTCCTATCTCTCTCGCCTTTACGCCTAATTTTCCCATAATCATACCACTAACATTTCCCGAGAAATTTGACATAAAAAAAGCCCGCTTTTCTTATGAAAAGACGGGCCTCTTCGCCGTTTTATACGTATGTAAAAATTGCTGTTATGAACGCTCTTTCACTGCTTCTGCTTTTAGCAGATCACGAATTTCTGTTAAAATCTCTTCTTCTTTTGACAGAACAGCCACTTCTTCCTCTACTTTCTCTTCTTCTTTTCTCTTAAAACGATTAAAGAAACGAATAAATAAGAAAATTGAAAATGCCACAATTAAGAAATCAACAATTGTTTGAATAAAAGATCCGTATAATACTGTAGCATCTCCAACCGTGAAGGATAAATCTTTAAAGTCTATACCTGCTAACAACAAACCGATCAGCGGCATAATAATATCATTTACAAGAGACGTGACAATTTTTCCAAATGCAGCTCCAATAATAACACCGACTGCTAAATCTAATACATTTCCTCGCAAAGCAAACTCTTTAAATTCTTTAAGCATCTGTTTGTTACACCTCCTGCCCTTTATTTCAAACTTTCATGATAATACATCCTAAATTAAACAGACAAGGTGCATTTTCATTTTTCTCTTTTTCATGAGATATGTACCAGACCTTTAGTTGTATTTCTGCCCAGATTTTTACTTTATATTCGCGTGTAAATAAAATGCACTTTCAGTTTTCATTCAGGAAAGGTTCATATTCAGTCCATTTTTCTTTTATACACTAATAGCATGTAATTCATCAAATATGTAAACGAACAATAGAGGAGATGGCTAGAACGTGAGAAAAATTCTACTGCGAGCAGCGGCTTTGTATCTCGCGGCTATTATCAGTATTTCTTATACAGCAGGCACGACGGAGGCAAGTGAAAACACAGCAAGTAAAGATTTAATTATTATTAATAAAAAAACAAATCAGCTTGCTTATTTTCATAATGGAAAGTTAGAAAAGACGTATTCAGTAGCTACGGGAAAAACGTGGAGCGATACGCCGGTAGGCTTTTTTAAGGTTGTTAATAAAATTAAAAATCGTCCTTACTATACAGGGCACATTGCAGGAGGCGCTCCTAATAACCCTCTTGGCTCCCGCTGGCTAGGGCTTAATGCAAACGGAACAACCGGCGACACATACGCTATTCATGGGAATAACTCAGAAGATAGCATCGGCAAATATGTAAGCCACGGCTGCGTACGAATGCATAATGCGGATGTCGAAGAATTATTCAGTAAAGTGGCAGTAGGAACATCTGTAACTATTACGTATTCATCAAAAACCTTTGAAGAACTGGCAAAAGTATACGGCTACGGACAGCTATGAAAAAATAAAAGCTTATCCAAGAAATCTGGATAAGCTTTTATTCTTCTCTATTCCCATACATGAGCTCCGTACTGTGTGAATATAGCTCAATAATATTCCCAAACGGATCTTCACAATAAACCAAGTAATAAGGTTTTCCTGGTCTTGTATTCCATACTTGGCTTCGCTTTTTACCACCTGATTGTTCGATTTTATCCGCTAACTTTTCCACGTCATCGGCTATTAAACACATGTGAAAATAACTTTGATACCGCTCATCGCTGTCTTTTAATACAAGAGGCATTTGCGGCTTATTAAATTCAAATAGTTCAATGCCTACCTGGTTGTCAGCTGTCATGTGAGCATTTTTCATTTTTTTGATATGAGACCCCAGTAAATCTTGAGTCATATTTTCAGCTTTTTCTTCCTCCGCATTAAACGTATAGGGACCAGCAATTCTCTTGAATCCTAAAACTTGCTCATACCACTGCACGGCTTTTTCTACATCAGGTACAGCTAATCCAACGTGCGTAATAGCTACCATTTTATCATCCTCCTATACACAAACATTCCCTTTCTACAAAAAGAAAAACAGCCCATTTAAAATGGACTGTTTACACGCACTAAATTCATTCACGATTTTAAAGCATTATATTGAGCAATGATTTCTTTTGTTAAATTATTACTTGCCTCTAACCCACTAATCTCTTTTAATACATACTCAATACCATACTCATGAATATTCGCTTGAAGCTTCATAGCCTCTTTATCTTCTTGCGGGTCAAATAAAAGCGCAGCGGCAATAGCCTTTGCTAAATGGGTATAAGAAAGGCCCGCTTTTTTTGCTTCTAACGCTGGACGAATCAAACGATCCTGAGGTCCAAGCTTGCGAATTGGCGCTCTTCCTACCCTTTTAACTGAATCATTTAAATGAGGATTTTTAAAGCGTTCAATAATTTTAGTAATATAGGCTTCATGTTCCTCTTTATCTAAGTCATATCTTTTAATTAGATAGTTTCCTGTTTCTCGTAGCGTTTGCTGTACTTGTTCGTAAATATCTGAATCTCTTAACGTTTGATCAATCGTTTCTTTTCCTTTTAAATAACCAAAATATGCAATCACCGCATGCCCTGTATTTACTGTAAATAACTTTCTTTCAATAAAAGGAGCAAGGTCAGGCACAATCGTCATTCCTTCTACAAAAGGAATATCTTCAGGTGCCTCTACTACCCATTCATAATAGGATTCTACTAAAACATCAAGCGAACCTTGGTTGTGTTGAATAGGTACGATACGATCTACAGCTGAATTGAAGAAAAAGACCTTATTTACCATATGAGCTTTTGTCTCTTCATCCAGCGCATCAAAAATATAGCCTTTTAATAAATCTGTCGCAGAGATTTGATTTTCACACGCAATAATATATACATTTTCGTCGCTTGCTTTTACACGTTCAGCCAAACCTTTAGCAATTAAAGGAGCAATGCGAGGCAGAACGTTCGGTCCAATGGCCGTCGTAATGTATGTTGCTTCTTTAATCGCTTTAATGACTGCTTGTTCTTGTGTCAGATTATTTAAACCAGATACGTTTTGAACAGCTAATGTCTTGGGGTGCTCTGCGGCTGTTATTACGTTATACCCTTCATCTGTGTTTAACTGATTAATAACCTTTTCAGCAATATCTACGAATGTGACGTGATAGTGGCTTTGAGAAAACAATGCTCCAATGAATCCTCGCCCGATATTGCCTGCTCCAAAATGAACTGCTTGTTTCACAAAAATCATTCCTTTATCAAATTATTTCGAAGGTACTCATGAAACGTATCCTCTAGCTTTTTGCGAATTATCTCTTCATTCGAGGACGAAAAAATCATCATTGCTTCATGGTCTTCAATTAAACTCGTGCTAATTAAACTTAAAATTTCTTGTTGTGCTTCACTTAACTCTTCAGGTGCGAGCATTAATAAAAGGTTACGCGCCTGCATGTTTGTTCCGTCCATGCCTTTAACTGTGCAAGGCTGTTCTAAATGTGAAACTTGAAATATCAGCTCGTTCACGTGATGTTCACGGCAATGGAACAGTGCCATACTCGTTTGCGGAATGCCTAAACCGCCTTTGTTTTCTCGTTCCTTAAGCTGATGAATAACGCAGTTAGCATTGGTTATTAAACGCTCTTTTTCAGCGGCGTGTACTACGTGCGAAATCACTTGATCTTGACTCACTGCATCCGAAAATCGATACATTCTAAGGTTTTGAAGAATTGATTCGATACTTCCATGCACATCTTTAATTTGCTTCATCGTTTCCTCAAAAGACGGTTTTTCTTTAGAAACAGTCTTATTTTTATATTGGAACGAGCGATAGTCCTTATCCTTGGTTAACTTTTGAATGTTTTTCTGTAAAAAATTCTGGACGGATTGAATATCCTCTTCGGTTAAAAGTGGATTGACTAAAATGTAATCGACATTTAAAAAAGGCAGTCTTACGGTTGAAATCACTACGTCATACCCTTCAAGCGCGGCTTCTTTGATTTCTTTTACCGATTTAATGACAACTGAATTAATCTCCGGAATCTCTTTACGAATACGGCTAGCTAACATTTTCGAGGTGCCAATTCCAGTTGGACAGACAATCAGTGCCTGAATTTCCATGACTTCTTCTTTTAGCACTAGCGTTGAACCAAAATGCAAAACAAGATATGCTACTTCATCATCTGGAAAAACTAAATCCGGCAGCTCTTGATCGATACTGTTTCTCACAGCCATAAATAAAACAGGGTACTTTTTCTTAATCTCTTCTGTTAACGGATTAAAAAGCTCCATTTTCTGTTTGAGACGAAAGATGGCTGGTTCCATATGAGCAAGCAGCCCTTGGTAAAGGGAAAAATCACCGGTTAAGTCGGTGTTAAGCTGAACAGAAACATGAGCAATCATATTCTTAATAACTTGTCCAACCACTACACTGTCGTAATATACGTCTCTTGTAGTTTGGAACTTCGCTGCACGCAGCCGTACTGCTAAGAAATGAATATCTTTTTCTGTAAAAGAAAGAGAAAATACCCGTTCCATTTCGCGGCAAATATCCTTCATTAAGAACATTTCACTCGTCAGCTCTTCCGTTTGGCCGCCGTCCTCTTCTAGATACATTTGCTTTTTCGTTCGCTGTATCATAATGCAAATATGAACAATGAGCCCTATATAATCGCTGTCAGCCAGCTTAGAATGATGCTGATTAATCGCTTGATGTACAATTCGGTCTACTTCTGCTAAATAATTCGGATAAAAATAGTGCAAAATCGTTTCATCCGTATGCTGCTGATTTTCTGCTAAAAACAAGCACTCAATTAACTCTTCATTAAAGTGAACAAGAAAATAATTGGCTAATGCGTTTCGTTTATTGGTTTCAGTAGCTTGAACCTCTACTCCCACCCCTCTTTTTCGATGAAGGAAAACGTCAAATGTGTTTAACCACTCCGTGAGTTCATCTAAATAAGCAGTTAGTGTAGTGATACTTACTCCTAAGTCTTTAGCCAGCGTTTGCAATTTAAAGGAATCTCCTTCTTCTAGAAGAAGAATTAAAAGAATTAATTTTCTTTCCTGTGGAGACTGATCCGTCGTTTTAATCTTCATCAGCTCTTGGATAAGACGAAAAATTTGTTCATTTTTACCTTCAATCATGAGTCCTTCATCTTGTGTACGAATCAGCTTCAAATTAAATTTTTTAAGTATTGATTCAATTGCCTTCAAATCTCGGTGAACGGTTCTTACACTTACGTTTAAAAAAGTAGCAAGTGTAAGGGCTGTATGCTTCCCTGCCGTTTTAATAATTAACTCAATGATTGATTTTTCTCTTGAAGTAATAAACAAGAACATCAACTCTTTTCTTATTTATAAACAAAAGATAAAAAGGCATCTTCATGCCTTTCTATCCGTTAGTTACTTTGAATAATAGCCATTAATTCTTTAGCTGATTTGGCATGAACCATCTTTTCAATATTGTCCATATCCGAACACGTAATCGCGATACCAGATAAAATTTCTAAATGGGTCCCGTCTTTTCCAGCAATCCCAAAAATCAAACGAACTTTCTCACCATCAAAATCAACGCCTTCTGGCACTTGGATCACTGTAAAACCCGATCTTAAAACGTTCTTTTTTGCTTCTTCCGTACCGTGCGGAATTGCCACGTCATTTCCCATATAAGTGGAAGTCATATTGTCGCGCTCAATCATCGCTTCAACGTAGTTTTCTTCTACATATCCGCCTTTTACTAACACGCTTCCTGCAAATCGAATTGCTTCTTCCTTAGAAGAAAAGTGCTGATTCAAGAAAACGTTTTCTTCTTTTAGTAAACCATCATTACTATCTGTATTATTTTCTGCAGCTACTTTCTTTTCTTCTTCCGCGTTAGAAGTAGTATGATCATTTTTTAGTTGATCAATTAGTTTGTCATATTCCGGACTAGATAGAAAATTATCAACCGAGATATGATACGCATCTGGAACTTTGTTTTGAGCTCTTGGCGTTAGCTCTTCCTGTGTAATAACGATTTGAGCATCATGTGGAATATTACTGATTGCTGTATTTGTCACCGAAATATTTAAATCTGCTTGTTTAACTTTCTTGCGAAGAAGAGAGGCACCCATTGCACTCGATCCCATACCTGCGTCACAGGCAAAAACAATTTTTTGAACGCTTGCTGGTACTTCTCCTTGCTGTTTTGTAAAGCTTCCTGCTACAGAGCTCTTCTTGCCCTTCATCTCTTGCATTTTGCGAGCTGCTTCGTCTAAATCTTCTGTTTGCTTGCCTGTTTTTAAAATTAATGAACCTACAATAAACGATACGATGGCTGCAACGAGAACACCTGAGATATTTGCAACATAGCTTCCTGCATTACCTGGTGTAGCAGCTAAAATGGCCAAAATACTTCCTGGTGAAGCAACCGCCTGTAAGCCTCCGCCTAAAAGAACAAATGTAAATACGCCGCTCATTCCTCCTAAAATAGCCGCAATGATTAGAAGCGGACGCATTAAAACGTAAGGGAAGTAAATTTCGTGAATTCCACCAATAAAATGAATGATGGCTGCTCCCGGCGCCGACTGTTTTGCTGTTCCTTTTCCAAAGAAGCAATACGCTAACAGAATTCCTAACCCTGGACCAGGATTTGTTTCTAATAACAATAGAATGGACTGTCCATTTGTTCGAATTTGTTCTGCTCCAATCGGAGATAAGATGCCGTGATTAATAGCATTGTTTAAGAATAAAATTTTAGCGGGCTCAATTAGAATACTTGTAAGAGGAAGAAGGCCATGCGCGACCATCCAATCTACACCCACTACAAGCGCACCTGTAAATCCGTCCACCGCTGGACTAACTCCTAAAAAGGCTAGAATTGCTAGAATTCCTCCAAGAATACCTGCTGAGAAATTATTAATTAACATCTCGAATCCTGTTTTGACTTTACCTTCAATAAACTGATCAAACTTCTTGATGATATAACCGCCAAGCGGCCCCATAATCATAGCGCCAAGAAACATTGGAATATCAGATCCAACAATGACGCCCATGGTTGCGATAGCACCTACAACGCCTCCGCGCTGATCGTGTACAAGCTTTCCTCCTGTATAGCCGATTAGCAGCGGCAGCAAATATTTGACCATTGGATCCACTAGTTTGGCAAGGCTTTCATTTGGGAAAAAGCCTGTTGGAATAAATAAAGCAGTAATAAGTCCCCATGCAATAAATGCTCCGATATTTGGCATAACCATTGAACTTAGAAAGTTCCCAAACTTTTGTACAGCTACTTTTATATTAGATTGAGCCATTTGCTCTCTTCCTTTCTCTACGTGATGATAATTTAATCGTAAGAGATTAAACGCTTTCATTCAATGAATAGGAAAACTAACTTTGTCGTACCACAGACAGACAAAGCTTTTAATTACATAAAAAAGCAGCTGAATTGTAAAAATTCAGCTGCTTTTTAATTTAATATTTATCTAATTCACTTACAGGAGATTGAATAATAACTGGCTTTTTCTCTGGATTTAACCATTTTAATATAGAGACAACTTGTTCCTTAGAAGTAGCTGTACATCCTGCTGTGTAATTTGTTCCTACGTGGAAGAAGATTGCACTTCCCTTTCCTGGCGTTCTAGATTCATTATAATTAATGACAAACCCATAATCGTAAGCGGGAATGTCCATATTCTCAGCACTCGCCCAGCGGCCATCAGCCGGCTTTTGCTGCCACGTATTATATAGAGAGCTTTTTGAATCGTCTACCCAAACATCATTTGATGTAATCTTTCGATATGGAAGCTTAGTTCCAGGATTTTCATAGCGTCCGAATGCTGTGCCAATTGTATATTTCCCTGTCGGAGACTCCATATCTCCTTCTTTTTTCGATAAAGAGAATCCTTTTTGTCCAAGTACACCGTTCGCGGTTAAAACTTGCTTCCAGTTTCCATCAACTTTTTCGAACGTTTGAATTTTGGCAGACTTCGTATCGTAGTTATCTGCTGTAACCAAGATAACTTGCTGAGCGTTACCTAACGTTTTAAAAGAATCGACTACGAGCTTTGGAGATGCTGTAGCTGAAACCTGTACATAGTCACTGCTTACATAGCCTGTGCGGCCGTTGTAGTTAATTTTGTACCAATCCCCGCTTTTGCTCACCACAGACAGCTTCTGGCCTTTTGTCACACTTCCTATCGATGCATAGCTAGTGCCCGCTCCGCTTCTTACATTCAGCGTGCTTGCCGTTACTGTGTACGTTGTGCTTTCTGCTGGTGGCGTTGTTGGGGCCGTTGTTGTTCCTGATGACTGTACATAATCGCTGCTTACGTAGCCTGTGCGGCCGTTATAGTTAATTTTGTACCAGCTTCCGCTTTTGCTCACCACAGACAGCTTCTGGCCTTTTGTCACACTTCCTATCGATGCATAGCTAGTGCCCGCTCCGCT
>NZ_JAWRXD010000544.1:0-277 GCF_046535215.1 Priestia sp. SIMBA_032
ACGGTCTGGCTAAGCTTGTAATCGCCCTCTTCATATTTATGTTCTTGTTCATATTCATCCAAGGTTAACGTAAGGCCGTCGGCGGAATCGTCTTGATCCGCGACTTTTTGGCGAACGGGGGGTTTCTCCGGAGGCAGATAACCCCAGAGATTTCCGTAGATTAGATAGTACTGATGCCATGCACCTCCTCCCTGCATGTGAATGACCGGCTGAGAACTCTCCGAAGGGGTGTTGACGGAGCGTGTCTTGCGTTGGGAGATTTGGTTGAAGTTGTCTT
>NZ_JAWRXD010000545.1:0-277 GCF_046535215.1 Priestia sp. SIMBA_032
GGCTGAGGGCAGTCCCGACTGGGCCCAGACTTGGGCGAAGTTGTCACCTGTGGCGTGGATGCTCGGGACGAACGCCGGCGTGAAGTCACCAGCGGGCCGGATCGCCAGGTTGACGAGAAGGTAGACAGGAATCAGAAACAGGAGACTGCTGCCGTAGGAGAAGGCGTAGGCGCCGGCGCGACCGGCCTTGAGGGCGTTCATACGTTTCTCTCCTGACGTAGGAGCACGGCGAATTGCACGAGCGAGAGGATGGCGACACCGATAGCGAGAACGACCG
>NZ_JAWRXD010000546.1:0-277 GCF_046535215.1 Priestia sp. SIMBA_032
CGCCCCTGGACCGCGAGGTGATGAGCCTTCGACATTGTCACCATGTCCGGGTTCTGCACGATCAGGACGGCACCTTCACCCCAGGTCACCGGTCTGAGATAGAAGTCAGCGAACGGGTGTTCCTCGAACCAAGCCCTATCAGCCGCAGTGACGTCGTCAATGCACAACGCAACCGGGCACAAGGCCGCGTGCGTGATGTGCCGCCCATCGATGTCTGGCTCGCAGTCGAGGCACGGCGTCTCGGGTAGCTCGACCGGTTGAAGCTTGCTAATCAGCT
>NZ_JAWRXD010000547.1:0-277 GCF_046535215.1 Priestia sp. SIMBA_032
GGTAAATTTCTTCCCCTACTTTCCATCCCTGTTCCTCAATAATTGGAGCCACTATATCATCAATAGTTCTTGGTGGAATCGTAGATTCTACAATTACAATACTTTCCTTCTGTAAGAATGGTAAAATAGACTTAGTAGCTTCTACAACATAGTCTAAATTTGCAGTATGATCAGCATTGTGTGGTGTAGGAACAGCAATAATAAACACATCAGCTTTGGTTGGTTCTACACTAGCGCTCAATTTCCCCTTTTCTACTACATCTTTAACTAATTCTCC
>NZ_JAWRXD010000099.1:0-530 GCF_046535215.1 Priestia sp. SIMBA_032
ATTAGATTTAGTGGGATGGAAAATAAAGATTGGAGGATTAAAATGCAGAAAATAATAAGCTTTTATAATGAAGAAATGAGCAATCATAAATGGTTCGAAAAACAAATTTCATGGATTATATTTTATATGATTTTTATAACTAGTTTTTTTCTAATATTAATAATTAACCCAAGAGGTTATATCTGGACAATAATATTATTTATACTTACTTTTTTTATAATGTTTATTCTTATAGTTTCAACATATAAATTTGTAAATGAATTAGAGGTTGATGAAACTTTAACATTTTCTAATAAGATGAAAAAATGTTTTAAAATTATGGTTACGACTAAACTATTATTATCGATTAATAATAGTGAGCTAGTTAGGTTAAAAAAGATAAATGCATTACGTATTTTTTTAAGAGAAAAAGGTTTATATAATGAGAAATGTTTAAGTAAATATATAGAAGTATTGGACAAAGAATATCAAACTCAATTTTCTACAACATCAATTTTCCCTGTAATCATAGGTCTTTTTGTTCCGATTTG
>NZ_JAWRXD010000548.1:0-277 GCF_046535215.1 Priestia sp. SIMBA_032
GCCGCGTGCCATTGGCGAGTTCGATGAACATTGCAGGTTGACTCCCGCCGAAACTGACAACCGGTGCGGGGAAAACCCTATTAAGCGAAGGCGCTGGCGCAATGTCCTGAACCACTACTCGCGATGCGTCGCGGTTATCGCGGGTGAATGCGGCGATCACCGCGTCGAGCCCGGCCTTGTCCGCGCCACTGAGGAGGCCCGTCACCAGAATGTCGTCGCGGGCACGAGACACACTCAGCTTGCCGACCAGCCCGGCTGTACGCAGTCGCGCGATCAG
>NZ_JAWRXD010000549.1:0-276 GCF_046535215.1 Priestia sp. SIMBA_032
CTTAAGAAAAAGCAATTAGAGTTTAATTATATGAAGATAATTACATTTGATAGAATCAGTCAGGGATTTAAAATCACTGATTAACAATAGATTTAATCATTCTCAGGAAAGTTAATATGATATTTTCAATTATTTATACCTTTAGAAATAGAGATTCTTACAGAATTAAAAAATCACTTGATTCATTGAGAAAGCAATCAGCTCAAAACTTTAAGGTTTTTTTTGTGAATTATGGATCTGATGAAGATATATCTTTGGAAATAAAAGCTTTAATAG
>NZ_JAWRXD010000550.1:0-276 GCF_046535215.1 Priestia sp. SIMBA_032
GGCGTGAATTTATTTACAGTCATAATAGTGAATTGTTAGGAGCATATGGAAACTTCGTGAACCGCACATTAAAATTTATTGAAAAATATTATGATGGCACTGTACCAAAGGGGACTATTGATATAGAGCTGAAAGATAAAGTAGAAGGATTATATAAAAATGTAGGAGAGGCGATTGAGCAAACTAAATTTAAGGTGGCGTTAGAGACAATATTTGATGCAGTACGTTTTGCAAATAAATATTTTGATGAAAAGCAGCCTTGGAAACAAAGAGAAG
>NZ_JAWRXD010000551.1:0-276 GCF_046535215.1 Priestia sp. SIMBA_032
GTTTAACGCGAAATTAAGAATTAATCCCGTATTCTCTTTCGTATCTTCCATGGCTTTCTCCATCGCTCTGCGTGTATGCGTAGGAAGACGATCTTTTTGCCCTATTACTCGGACTTGTACGTTTTCTTCAATCAATTCTGGTAAAAATGTACCTAGAAATTCTTCTGGAAGCTTCATTAAATAATCAACTTCCTTTTTCGGTCTTTTCCAGTTCTCAGTTGAAAAAGCATAAAGAGTTAACACTTTCACATTAAGTTTACTCGCAAATTTTGTAAT
>NZ_JAWRXD010000552.1:0-276 GCF_046535215.1 Priestia sp. SIMBA_032
ATTGCAATTTCTTCACCGAAGCTCAAAATTGTAATATATCTCGACATCATAATTGCGATAAAAAGACAAACAAGGCCAATTGGCACTAACATATTAATACTTTGCCATTTCACTCCAGCAACTCCGCCTGCATTCCACATGCTCACCTCTTGGGCAAGATTAAAATACAATGCGATTCCAGATGAAATTGCCCCTAATAAAGCACTAATAGCTGCACCTGCTAAAGCTAATTTCACAGGTGTTAATCCACCTGGTGAAGAAGACCCAATTCCATAT
>NZ_JAWRXD010000553.1:0-276 GCF_046535215.1 Priestia sp. SIMBA_032
GAAGGTGACGGATCCGCTCGCGACCGTGAAGATGCCCGCCGAGATGGAGGCGCCGTCGAGCGCCGCACCGAACGCCTTCTCCTTCGGGGCGAGAGCGAAGAGCGCCAGCACAAGGGATCCGAACATGACGGATCCGGACACGTTGACGATCATCTTGCCCGCCGGAAGCGCCCACCGCACGAGCGCGCCCGGGTCCTGCAGGGCCTGCGCGTTCGCGCCGCCGCCTACCACGAGGGATCCGACGAGCGCGACCGCTGCGGCGACCAGGAGAATGAG
>NZ_JAWRXD010000554.1:0-276 GCF_046535215.1 Priestia sp. SIMBA_032
GACACTTTTCATGGGTGGAGTACAAGATCGCTACCAGCCGCATGCAGTCAGAATGCGCTTATCTGTTTTCTGACTTGGTTTAAGGAACGATAACTTTAACTCTTCTGAGGCGGGCTACTTTGATTAGCACGGTGGTAGTGTTCGGCGGCGGCCATATTCCGCGAGACGTTTTCTGTGCGAAAACTGGTGCTGTGACTTCAAGGTCAAGCGTGACGCTCGAAACGATTTATCGCCATATGCAAGGCGCGCTAGCATAGTTAATGGACACGCTAGCGG
>NZ_JAWRXD010000555.1:0-276 GCF_046535215.1 Priestia sp. SIMBA_032
GTTGGTTAAATCCATTTGAAAATGCAGATCAAGGTTATCAAACGCAACAATCGATTTTAGCTGTAGGTAGTGGAGGAATGGAAGGTAAAGGGTTTGGGGGAGGAAGCGTCTATATCCCAGAGAAGCATACTGACTTTATTTTCGCTACAATTGCCGAAGAAGGTGGATTTATCGTAGCAGCGTTAGTTGTCTTCTTGTTCCTATTACTACTATATCGAACAATTATTATTGGTTATTCCGCTGATAATTTATTTGGTACATTATTATGCGCTGGAT
>NZ_JAWRXD010000556.1:0-276 GCF_046535215.1 Priestia sp. SIMBA_032
GTGGCAGTCCGCCGACACAGCTTTCCAGCCGACGGGCTGTCACCGGTCGACGAGTACACCGAGCCCGCTCGGCAGCTGGACCACGAGCGCGTCAGCGCCCGTAGCATGCCAGCCGGCGGTTGCGGGGGGCGGCGTGCTCATACCGCGTTACTTGCCGATGCGGCGGCGGATTCCACTAGGACGCAAGCATCTTAGGCCGGCGCAGCCCGCACCCAGCTCCACGTACTCACGGCGGTCGCCGCCGACGTCTGAAAAAATTAACTCCACGCTGCAACC
>NZ_JAWRXD010000557.1:0-276 GCF_046535215.1 Priestia sp. SIMBA_032
CAATTCGGCCTACGTTCTAAAACCGGGATTGATTTACCCTTTGAAGAAGACGGACAATATGAATTCCATCCATCTAATAAGTTTGAAAATGGGATTTCTGCTTTATTAAATGCCTCTTGGGGAGGAAATGAAGTGCATACCCCTCTTCAACTCGCTCAATATGCAGCAACTTTGGCAAGTAAAGGTGATAAATATAAACCTCAAACTGTAAGTGCAATTATTAGTCCGGACGGTAAGGAAACAAAAAAGTTTAAACCAACTTTAGAAAGTTCAAAT
>NZ_JAWRXD010000558.1:0-276 GCF_046535215.1 Priestia sp. SIMBA_032
CCTGTTGTTCTAGGCAAAACCGAATTCCATCGGCGTGCAAGCAGTGTTCACTGGCGGAGTTGGTATGCGGTGGTCGTTGCGTGATCGCTTTGAGGCGCTAGCTCGGCGCGGTCCCATCCGCCTCCCAATGCTTGTAGCAGACGTACGCTTGCATCAAGTCGTCTGCCGGCGATTTGTTCTTCGTTGCGTTCATTCTGCAGCGCGATTGTCTGAGCCGTTACGATATCCAAATAGCTCACTGCACCTGCTTGGTATCGATTCGAGGTCAGCTTGAGT
>NZ_JAWRXD010000559.1:0-276 GCF_046535215.1 Priestia sp. SIMBA_032
TAGCGTCGACGACAGGACGCGATCGAGACAGAGAGGAATAAGACGATGCGAAAGATAACTCTCGGTCACCAGGACCTCCTAGCGGGGCTGCGACCAGCATTGAGGACGGCGATTGAAGGGGTAATCGGCAGTTCTCGTCGGCGTGGGACCGGCATTGTCATCGCATCGAACCTTGAAGACGACGCCAACCTGCTCAGAGAACTTCGACAACGTGCGTCGCGAGATCCGGCGCCTGGTGATCTCGCCGTGGTAGCAGGAGCAGAGAGTCCGAGCTGC
>NZ_JAWRXD010000560.1:0-276 GCF_046535215.1 Priestia sp. SIMBA_032
GCGCTAATTTCGGCGCTCAATGCGGTCGTCACCTTCGTCGACCCCGCGATCGGCGGTAGGCTCCGGCGCGACCGCTGATCATACCTGTACTCAGATCCTCGACTGCCTCGCTAGAGCCGTCCTGGCGCATGGCGCACCTTGTTGCCGAGGTTGCCGCCACCGTGGCGTAAATGTGTTCACGCCACGACCCTGTGACCCCGAAGAGCTAACACCCCAAAGGCTTCTCGAAGCTCGCTCCGGAGTCGGGGCCAGCCGATCTCGCGGGCATAAGCCGGT
>NZ_JAWRXD010000100.1:0-526 GCF_046535215.1 Priestia sp. SIMBA_032
GTGCTTTTGTTAAATAAGCAACGCCCGGTGTAGAAATAACGCCAAGGCGCATTACTTCTGCTCCAGTTGATAATAGACCTGCTACTAAAGCTCCTTCTAACATATGGCCAGATACACGTGTATCACGACCGATAATTACTTTTGGACGATCTGTATCTTTTGTTAATACATAACCACCAAAACGCCCAATTTTGAAAGCTAATTCAGGTGTTAACTCCTAATTTGCAACGCCACGTACTCCATCTGTCCCAAAATATTTACCCATTATGATTCGCTCCTTTTTCTTGCTCTTTTTGATTATGGTTATCTACCGTTGGTTCTTGACTAGTTTCTTTATCTTTATCTTGATTTTGGTTTTGATTATTTTCCTGTTCCGTTTCTTTTTCTTGATTGGATTCAGGATTTTTTGGCTTCTCATTTTGATTTTCTTGATTGGTGTTTGAATCCGGTTGTTGACCGTTACCCTGTACTTCTTTATCTGGTTTTTCTTTCTTTACAATAGTAACTTTAGCACTTTTTTGTTTTG
>NZ_JAWRXD010000561.1:0-276 GCF_046535215.1 Priestia sp. SIMBA_032
GAACTATCCTCCTGTAATTCCTCAAGTGTCGTCTCCTGTCTCGTTCACCGAAAATTTTTTATCATGTACGCAGCTATACCGATCCGCGCACTGCCCCGGATCGTTGGGTCGGTCCTCATAGGTTCCGACCGCAAGCCGCAACCATCCGGCGTTGTTAAATAGTTATACTAAATATAATTTCGAACTACGTTTCTCCTATCCTCGCACTGCTTTCTATCCTCCGTACCGCATCGTGTCGTGAACTGAGAACGTTCAGTTACACATGTCTTTGCCTTT
>NZ_JAWRXD010000562.1:0-276 GCF_046535215.1 Priestia sp. SIMBA_032
ACGCCTGATAAAATAAGGGTTGATGTAAATGATGCTACCTCTGGTAATCCATCAGTGTATACAGCCTTAAATGTTTTTAATGGCACTGTTGGTGGAGTTGGCGTTAATTTACAAGGCAATAGTGGTGAAAATAATTCTGTAATGTGGTCAACCCTCGACGCTTCTCTATCGGCACCTTTATCTTATTTTACTGGGACTAAACACAGCCTAGGATTTCCAAATCCCGTAACCGTATTGTCACCTTTTAAAGCTTTTGATGCTCTTGTAACCAATGGT
>NZ_JAWRXD010000563.1:0-276 GCF_046535215.1 Priestia sp. SIMBA_032
GGCGACGCCATCGACGCCGACCGGCTGAACCAGCAGGTGAACGGGTATCGGATCGAGGTGGTCGAGCCACTGCGGACGGTGCGTCTGATCCTCGAGCCCACCGAGGGCATCGCCATGGACATGACGTGGCAGGGTTCCTTCGACGTTCTGCAGGAGCAACCGCACATCATGCGTACCGGGAGCCGAATCACGTTGCAGGCGCAGCGATTCGCCCAGGTGGGTACGTGGAGCGGCACGTTGTCGATCGACGGGACCGATATCGTCGTCGATCCGTCG
>NZ_JAWRXD010000564.1:0-276 GCF_046535215.1 Priestia sp. SIMBA_032
GCCGCCAATACCGGCGCGGTGACCGCGTCCGGCATCCCGATCACCGGACAGCTCACGGGCACTTTCCAGTACACCCTCGATTTCAGCAATCGAACGCTGGATTTCGACGCGTCGCTCGATGGACCCGGCGGCGTCTTCACCGGCCCGCCGCAGAGTCTTCAGTCGGTGCAGAACAGCAGCGCCATCACCTTCGGGCCGAACAGCGACTTTCCGGTCGACGGCGGCTCCGACTGCACGACCTGCGCGGTCGAGTTCCGCTTCCCTTCCACCGGCTCG
>NZ_JAWRXD010000028.1:0-38217 GCF_046535215.1 Priestia sp. SIMBA_032
ATTGACCCCTGTAGAATACAGAATTCAATCCTCATTCGCTGCTTAGATAAAGGGTCTAACTTTTTGGGTTCAGTTCAAGCGAGGTAGCTTTTTCACAGGGTTCTAATGTATAACAAGTATTGAAAAGTTAGATGCAAATCAATATTATCATATTTTTTCAATAAATACTATATTTTTCCTTATGGGCATATGTATAAAAGCTGCATATGGCAGGAATCGTAACCTCCTTAGAACCCAACTCCCACAAGGGTTCTTTTTTTTGATGTGTTCCGTAAGGAGACCTTATGTAAGCTTTAAAATAGCTTATTACTCAGTGACTTCTTTTTCCACAGTACTTATTATTCTATACAAAGCTATAGATGTAGTCTCCACGTCTGGAAAATGTTCAATATAACCTGTTTCAACATTTTCCACTTGAAAATTCCTTAGTTCTTTGGAATAACTGAGAGAAAAGGTATTATCTTCACTACAAATGGTATGAGTGATTTCACTGTCTTCATACTGTAATAAAGTTTCTAACATTTCTTTGATTTTAATTATTGTCATTTATCACCAAGACCTTTCTCACTATATAAAAAAATTTACAAATTAAAGTTTAATCTATTTTAACATAGGGTATATTTATAAGTTATTCCCTCTAATAATTGAAATAAAGATTTCAAAAATGTAATAAATTTGTAAAAAGACAAAGAAGTGTAATTTCATATTAAGATTAAGCACTATATGATGAGTGAAACGTAGTTGGGAACTAGAGAATATATAAGGTAAAAAAGATGTATATAAAAT
This sequence comes from Priestia sp. SIMBA_032, assembly GCF_046535215.1. Lineage (NCBI taxonomy): Bacteria > Bacillati > Bacillota > Bacilli > Caryophanales > Bacillaceae > Priestia > Priestia sp. SIMBA_032. Next base: position 787 of record NZ_JAWRXD010000028.1, read on the forward strand.
ATATGTTTTCAGGGTAAAATATAAAGAGTCTTATTGAAATAATGATATTTTGAAGGAGGTATCTGAAATTGAGTAGTGCATCTAGATTCAAAATGCAAATTTACAGTCCTCGGTGGGGGCATAAAGACCTTTATCATTTTAAAAAAACAAAAGATGGTTGGAAGTTTGAAAACTATAGATGTAAGGGTGAAGTAGATAGAGGGGGTAATCCTTTATTCTATAAAGCACTTAGTTCTGATTCGATTTCCTATCCTGATTATCTAGAAGGTTATATTTCTATTGTTTGGGAGAAAGCTGAAACCTTAAATCAAGAACAAGTTCAGAACATTTTTGATGAATTGTCTCAATCGATATCAGCTAATGAAAACAACCTCCATTAACTCTGTATCCCTATGGAGAAAGTGAGCACTACTTAAGTGTATGTTCAAGATTTAAAAATTCATTATAAAAGTATTATCATTTTTTTATCTAAAGCCAAATCTATTATGGATAGTACAAGGAAGCAGGACTTTTCTTTATATATAAAGAATGAGAATGAAAACAAATAATATTTCAGTTAGAGATATTGATTACTTAAAGTCAACTATAAAATAAGGGGCGTACTCAAGATGGAGAGCATTTATAATCAGAGAGTGAACATGACCGATTTTATTAGAGATAATAAACAGAATTTTCAGGATAAGCTCTTATCAGAGGCCGTTAACGTTGCCTCTAAGATTAGTGATATTTTAGAAACGGGAAATATTGATCTTTTGAAAAATGCTCAAAAGCTAGCTCTATATGTCGTGGAGCAAAAGGAAGAACAACTTGTTGCTTTTGCTCAGCAAGAGGGGGTAGCCTGGGCAGAGCACTCCTTAACTCTTGCCTTCAAACTAGAATGGGTACAGGCCATTAGGCGAACAGTGTGGCATTTTCTCTATCAATATGATCGAATAAATAACCATTTTAAAGACCGTGAAGAATTTTATGCCTTAGAGAAGCGAATTAATGATCGGATTGATCAATTTCTTAACACTTTTCTCATTAGTTATTCCAAGTATAAAGATGAATTACTTGCCTCCCAAAGGGACTTACTTGAACATCTATCGGTGCCCATTATACCACTTAGCGAATCTGTAGCTGTACTACCGTTAATCGGCATGATTGACATCCATCGTATCCAAACGATTGAGGAGAAAGTGTTGATGGGCATCTCAGATTTAAAGATTGAAACATTAATTATAGACCTATCTGGAATTGCTAACATGGAGATGCATGTTATTGATCATTTTCGGAAAGTATTAACTGGTATTTCAATGATGGGAAGTAAAGCTATTCTTACAGGCTTACGTGCTGACCTAGTTAGGACAATGATTCACTCAGGAATCTCCTTTGAGGACAAAGCAGAAGCTAAAGGGACGTTACAGCAAACTTTAAAAGAATATTTAGAACAGAATCGACTGTAGGAGGAAGAGTGACGTTTTCCCTACACCCGGAAATGCAGATGAGTTTGTGAAAATCCATTATGGTAACTAAAAATGTATACTTTTACGGACAAGATAGTTAGATCAATTACAAGGTGTTAAAGTAATTATTATCGTTAACAAAAAAAAGAAAGCTACCCCATCTTTGCAGGACGGATAGCTTTTAAGGGAATTCATAAACTTAATTTATAAAAAGTCTGAATAATTTTATAACAAATTTATAAATAAGGCAACATAGTACAACCTTAAGCATATGTATAAAAGGTGCACTTTTTATACATCTTTAGGTCATTCATACCTACGGTAAAACCCGTCATATCAAGGATGTATAAAAAGCTGCATATTGCAGAAATCGTAGCCTGACTAGAACCTTTGCCTACCAAGGGTTCTCTTTTTCCATGTGTACCGGAAAGAGTGATTATGTTAACTAAAGATGTATATGGTATACATAAAAATTTGTAGTTTTAAGCGTTCTTCTTTTTTATAAATATTCCTAGGATTAGGCAGGTAGCGCAAATAATTAAAATAGTAAGCTGGCCCAAAATTACACCTCAAATCATTTCGTTAAATTTTAAAAATACAAGCAATATTTATCTATAATTTAACAATATCACATTTCCATTAAATTGGAAAAGCGCCGATACCTCACATTATATTAACTAAGGCTGTATATGATATTCAATGTTTCTTAAATCCATTTTCTGATAAAATAGTAATTAATAGTATTTTTTAGGAAGGGGGGATAATTAATGTGACTGCGAATGTTATTTTCAACCCATTTTTTGCTTTAATAATTCTTTTTATAGGGGTGTGGATGGGAAGTACAGTTAATCAATTGTTCGGATTAATAGCGATTTTAGGAGGTTTGTTATTAGGATTCTCTAACTTATTAAAAAACGGGATAACAATTAATAAAAAGGCAAAGGTTTTACTTTTTGCATCTTTTGTTTTCTTATTAAGTCTATTCTCATTAACTTATTTAGTTGCATCAGCGTTTATCTTTAATTTCTAAAAGCCAATGAACAATAAAAAAGCTTTGATTATTCAAAATCAAAGCTTTTTTTGGTACTTAGAATGCTGATTAGGGTAACTAAGATTTTATATGTTATAAAGATCAATAATTGCTAATTATAATCAGATATCTTTACTACCTTTTTCAAATCTGTGGTTTATTTTAACTACTCTATATATTATAAATCCTATAAATAAAATAATCGGAAACGTAGTTTTTATATTTGTAATAAATACCTCAATCATTGGGAGTAAAATAATAGCTAATATAATTGAATATCCAATGCCATTTATAATGGTATATTTATCTTTGATTTTCGGCATTTTATTTTCTAACATGGTCATTACTATTTGTCCACCATCCAAAACTGGAATAGGTAACGCGTTCACAATACCTAGGAACAAACTAATTTCGGCTAAACAACTCAAATAATTAGAGAGTTCATTAGAATAAGTTGTTGTCGGAAATATAGTTAATCCTGAGTAAAAATATTGAAGAGGGTGATTCAAGAAAACACGTATTAAATCGATAAATTTCATGACGACATGAAATGAATCTCCCTCAATTAACTTTATTATCATAAGACAAGATATGGGTAGAATGACAATACTCATTATCACACCTGAAGCTGTTAAGACTACTCGACGCTTCTTAGAATATGTGAAAAATTCTTTATCACTTCCGGCGGGCATAACATACCCACCTAATAAAATCCAACAAATTTTAAACTTTATTGATTGTAAAGTGAACTCCAATAATATTGGACCAAATCCAAGAGAGGCTTCTTTAATTTTAATTCCTACTACTTTTGCTCCTATAAGGTGTCCTATTTCGTGTACAATGGTAGCAACTATCATGATTAGTATGATTTCTTGAAAACTCATTAAGTATCTCCTTTTACAAATGTAATAATATAGAAATTATATCATTTTTAGTAAGAGAGATTAGAATAAGTTTTTTAGAATTATTTCCGGTAATGTGTTTTATGTTAACTAAAGAAGCATATAATGCATCACTTAAAAAATAAAAAAACTCTGCTCATAACGTGGCCCCCAGTCCAATGACTGGGGGCCACGTTACTTAAACAGTAGAAAACTACATAAAAGCCTTTATCACTTTATTGATACGTTTTTTTGAGGATTTTACTTTTTATGATTTCACTAATCAATATAATAATTATGGATAAAATGGAGCCTATAAGAATAGCAAAATTGATTACTCCGATTCCAAAACCAGTTAATCCTCCTTAGTATGTATTATAAATATTACCATAATATTCTAAACTATGTTCAGGATATGCTGAGTATAATTTTTTATTGCAATTGGTTATAAATAGCACACACTCAATTTCCTTTTTATGGTACTATATATAAATACTTACTTTATACTGTTAGAAAAAGGAGATAAACAATGTTGCAATCACTAATTTTCGATATGGATGGAACGCTGTTTCAAACAGATAAGATTTTAGAAATGTCACTTGATGATACCTTTAACCATTTACGTACGCTCAACCAATGGGATACGAGTACTCCTATTGATAAGTACCGTGAAATTATGGGTGTACCTTTACCAAAAGTTTGGGAAGCTTTGTTACCTACTCATTCAGATGAAATAAGAAAGTATACAGATGACTATTTTTTGAAAAGGTTAGTTGAGAATATACGAAATGGTAAGGGTGCTTTATACCCTAATGTAAAGGAGATCTTTAGCTTTTTAAAAGAGAATAATTGTTCCATTTACATAGCAAGTAACGGTTTAAAAGATTATTTAGAAGCAATTGTAGACTATTACGAGTTAAATAATTGGGTCACAGAGACATTTAGTATTCAGCAAATCCAAACTTTGGATAAGGGCAATTTAGTCAAAACGATTATAAAGAAATACGGTATCAAAAGCGCAGCAGTAGTGGGAGATCGTTTATCTGATATTAATGCTGCAAAGGATAATAATTTACTAGCAGTGGGGTGCAATTTCGATTTTGCTCAAGCAGATGAACTTGCGCAGGCTGATGTGGTAATAGATGATTTAATTGAGCTAAAAACAATCGTACTTAAAATAAACAATAGCTCACTAATCTAATAGATCTTCATAAAATGAAAGGGATTTTTAATGAGTACTTTTTCTAAAATAATACCGTCAATTCTTATACTTCTCTACATAGTAATTTTCTTTTTAGATATTTCTTATCATTATGGTGTTCCTTATTTATATAGCTTCTTTCTTTTTCTCTTTTTATCGTTAATATCATTACTTTTATGTTTGTTGATATGGTTTAAGAATAAAAGAAGTCTGTTTTTAATTTTTGCTGGAGTTTCACTTCTTCAACTTATATTCACTGTATTTGTTTATCTTTTGCCAGAAGCAGGAACTAAACCATTAATATATGAAGACGTATTAACAAAAGAAGAGATTTTAAATAAATAAGCTCCAACAAAAAGCCTTTAAGAATGCCTAATTCTAAAGGCTTTTTGTTACTCAATTAAAGAGTTCTCTTGTGTACAAGTGTAACCTTTTGATTTGTATTTATCTCTAAAATTACTATTCTATAAAGTATTATCCTTATTATGGTATAATTAGGACTTATTACATAAGAGAAGAGGTTTTTTGGTGGAAAGCGAAAAAATAAAAATATTTGATAAAGATAGAAATGAACTGGGAGTTGCCACTCGGGAAGAAGTACATAAGTTTGGTTATTGGCATGAAACATTTCATTGTTGGTTTATTGCTAGGGAAGAGGAAATAGATTATATTTATTTTCAAATTCGTAGTGATACAAAAAAGGACTATCCTAACCTTTTGGATATTACAGCTGCCGGACATATACTAGCTCATGAAACGGTATACGACGGGGTAAGAGAGATTAAGGAAGAAGTCGGTATTGATATTTCAATGAATGAATTAATTTCGCTAGGCCTTATTGAATACTGTGTGATCAGGGAGGAGTTTGTAGATAAAGAATTAGCACATACCTTTCTCTACCTAAGTAAACATGGTTTCAATGAATATGAACTACAAAAGGAAGAAGTCTCAGGTATCGTAAGGTCTAAATTCAACGATTTTTATGAATTTTGCATGGGTGATAAAGAGGAGATTAGAATTCAAGGTTTTCAAATTGATAAGAATGAGAAAAGAAAGCCATTAGATCAACTTGTAAATAAAGATAATTTTGTTCCTCATGAAGCGTCTTTCTATAAGAAAATTGCACATCTAATTAGTAAACATTTAAGATAACCTCCGTGTGGTTATAAAAATGATTAAGTTTTGACTAGTAATAATTTATGTAACTAACATTGTTATAGATTAAGGAACTTTTTATGATGAAAAAACTAAGTGTAATTTCTTTAATTTTATTATTTGCTACTCTCATATTAAAATTTTCAAGTATGCTAAGGGATATCCTAATATCAAGGTTTTATGGCCTTTCTAGTGATTCTGATGCGTACTTTGCAGCTATGAACATCCCTAACATCTGTATCTTATTTCTTTTAACAGGAATAAAAGAAACATTCTTACCTAAGTATTTTCAAGTTAAAGACCTAAATGGGAAACTTTCCTATACATCGATGATGATTAGAGGTACTTTTTATATTGCTTTCATTGGATCTATAATAGGAATTTTTATCTCTTTAATTGTAGTTCCACTTTTATTCTCAAACTTTAATCAGCATGGTAAACAAATTGCGGTGTGGACAGCTATTTATTACTTCCTTTCGTTAGGGTTTGTTGGAATGAATTCTATCTATGAAGGGTATTTAGAGGCCAATAGAAAATTTGCTTGGTCAATATTTTCTCAGCTAATCGTGGTTTTATTTGTTATAACAGGACTTATATTTTTTCATGAGAAATTTGGAATTTTGTCTATCCCTCTTTTTTACTTAATCGGTACCATTGTTTCATTCTTTTTAAAAAAAGCAGGTTTTATATACTTTTATCGATATAGAGAAAAGGTAAGTTTGGACTGGAATAAAATTTCCGAATTTTATATTTCTTTCCTCCCAATCGGCCTTACTGCTGCAGTAGGACAAATTAATTTATCTGTTGATGCCAGCTTTGCTTCTCATCTAGATGAAGGGATTGTCTCAAGTTTTAATTATGCATTTCGTTTAGTCAATATCCCCCAGGCTATTTTTGGTGTGACCGTGGCAACGATGATCTATCCTATTATTGCGAAAGCCTTTCATGACAAGGATATTGCATTGTTCAAGAAAAGCATGGAAAAAGGGCTAGTGTACATGTTTCTTTTATTGGCTCCCGCAATAGTAGGCATGTGTTATCTAATGCCTGAACTTGTAAAAGTCATTTATACAAATTTTAGTGCTTCTGACGCAGTCCTAACCTCTAGCTTTGCTATTTTCTTTTTAGGATCAGTTTTAGCTTATAGTATTCAGGCTGTTATTGCTAAAGGGTTATACACTTTAGATAAAGGAAGCATTATTTTAAAAGCTGGTCTATTTTCTGTTCTATTAAATGTGGGGTTTAATTTTATTTTTGTTAAGTTTTTCGGGGCCTATGGTTTGGCATTAAGCTCTTCACTGGTTGGGTTAATTTATTGTTCTATAACCTTTTCATGGTTTTATAAACTTGTTAATAAAATTAATCTAAAGTGGGTAGTAGTACATTATATAAAAATTTCACTTTCAGCCATAGTAATGCTTACTTGCTTAATTTCTCTAAAGAAAGTGTACTTTTTAAATTTTACTAACTTGTACTTCTATTTGGGTTATATAATCATTGGAGGAACACTTATTTACACTTTATTTGTAGGAATCTTTAATTTTAATATTATCTATCCAAAAATCAAAGTACAAATGAAAAAATAAAAAATGACAAAAGACAGCCCTGTTTGTTTTGCAGCTGTCTTTTTGTCTACGTCCAATAAAATACTTTTAGTTAGGTGAATAGTAAAACACTTCGTATATTATTAATGTTTTATCATTTACTCTTAGTGATGACAAATAGAACCATTTTCCGCATCAGAACCCCTATGCTTAGTAGGTGGCTAATATCCATCTGTTTTAAAGGTTTTTTGCCCTTTAGTGTCGAACGTAGCAAGTCGTGGGGAAGGGGCTGTTAATATGAATCTAAAAGATCAATTTGATAAAAATGAAAAAAGACTAGCACTTACTAGAGAATTAATGGAGAATGCTAAGCAAAGAATCAAGTTATCTTCAGAGTTAGAGAAAGAATTGAATAATTTAGAACTTCAAAGAAGAATGAGGCAATTAGAACTCGCAAGTAAGGTGCTAAAACAGCAAGAAAAAGAACTAGGTTAATTACTCTAGGACTTGGGTTCCTTAAGAGACATTATGTTATTTAAAAATCCTTTGCAATATCGGCAAAGGATTCTTATTTATTTTTTATGAAATCAATTTAAGTGTTAAAAAATTCTTCTTTTCCCTTAAAGTTTTAGTTAGAGCTCCTTTTGCTCCTTAATGTCCTTAAGGTGTCTCGCTGTATACATTAAGATAAGGGCGACAATTAGCAATGAGGAAAGACTGTACATCCCTCTGTAACCAGTTAGACTAGCAACTTCACCTAGAACCGGCGCACCAAGAGCCATTCCTAAATCCATAGAACTGAGGGACATGGCATTAGCCGTTCCTTTTTTATCAGTCGTTACCCTGCTTACCGCCCATGCTTGAAATGAAGGTTGCATGACACTGTAAGCAATACCGTAAAGTACGGCTGCAATGAAAAATGTCGTAAGGCCATGCGCAAATGCTATTAAAATCAAACCAATGATACTGCAGATACTTGCCGGATAAATTAAGTACTTATGCCCCTTTTGATCGTAAATTTTCCCTGAAAAGGGTCTAACTATTACGATGACAACCGCAATAATTAAAAAGAAGAGAGAGACTTTACTACCTAAATGCTCTGCTTCCCCTAGACCATTAATAAAATTCACAATGCCTGAATAAGTGCAATAAAAAAGCATGACTAAAAAGCATGGAAGCATAGCCCGTTTATCAAAAATATAATCTACTAGTGATTCTTTTCGGATCGGTGATTCATCGAATGAAGATGATTGTTTGATTTTGATAAATAATGAAAAAACCAATGAGACTACTATTAGAAACATCGTTATAAAAAGAAGAAATTTAAAAGAGAATGAATGTAGAATTGACAGAGCAATCATCGGACCAAGGGTTGTTCCTAGACTTGTCGCCATTCCAAAATAGCCAATTCCTTCACCCATTCGTTCTTCGGGAATCAAATTTGTTGCAAGAGTAGCTAATAGAGTTGTTGTAACTCCAAAGCCTATACCTTCTAAGATGCGTATTGATATTAATAAAGGAATAACTTGTTGACCGTAACTAATCATAATACAAACAAGCACAAAAAGGATCATAACGCATAGTACCTTTTTGATTTTTATTTTATGCATTAAAATTCCTGTTAATGGACGAGTTATAATTGCGGCCAGCATAAAGGCCGTCGTCATAACGCCTCCTAAAGTTGGGTTATGACTAAACTCTGTAACAAAAATTGAAAATCCCCCTGTAAGCATTTGTAGACATAGGTAGAACGAGATAGTTATTAAAATAATAAGGGAAAACTGCCAAGTCCATAATTTCGATGCTGATGAATACAACCTAAAAACCTTCTTTCTGCGTAATTAAAACTTATTAATTCTTTATTAGTGACCCTAAATAATGTAACTGTGGAATGAAGAATTCGTCGTTTCTACTTTACAAGACGCCAATAAATATGTCTAATATATATATGATAAGTAATTAATACATCTAAAGTATTAATGAATGAAAAGAGAGGGATTACAGTGGAATTACGTCATTTGAAATATTTCAAAATGGTAGCTGAAGAACTACATTTTGGCAAGGCTGCAGCTCGTTTAAATATCGCACAACCACCATTAAGTCTTCAGATCCGCAATTTAGAAGAAGAATTGGGAGTATCCCTTTTCCATCGGACGAAAAGGCATGTGGAGTTAACCAAAGAAGGGGAAGTGTTTCTAGAAAAAGTTTATCAACTTTTCAAAAATTTAGACGAATCAATCGAAGCAGTTAGAATGGTGAGTCGAGGAGAGATTGGAGAAATCGCTATTGGTTTCTTAGCTTCGGCAGCTTATGACGTTCTTCCAGCCATTATAAAACATTACAGAAAACAATACCCCTCTATTCATGTGAATTTAAAACAACTTACGTCTGCAGAACAATTAAAAGCCTTACAAGAGGGAACTATTCATATTGGAATAATTAGTGAACCAATTGAAACTGAATCACTTAATCTTGAAATAATTAGACGAGAACCTATGGTCGTGGCCTTACCAAAAGAACACCCTTTAGCTTCCAAAACATCCTCAATCGATCTTATTGAGTTAGCTAACGATCCTTTTATTTTAACTGGAAGAAAGTCAAATCAATGTCATTATGATGGGGTAATTAATAGTTGTTATGACGCAGGATTTAGCCCCAACATCATACAAGAAACAAAAGAAATGTCTACTGTTATATCTTTAGTTTCTGCAGGAATTGGTATAGCTATAGTCCCTGCCTCAATACAATTATTATTACAAAATGAAGTGGTATATCGTGACATTAGAGATAACAAATTTAATACTGTCACAGCCCTTGTATGGGAAAATAAAAATCAATCGCCAATAGTAAACGCTTTTGTTGAATTAGTAAAAGAATCTGTCATTCCAATTTTTAATAAGTATGATTGTTTTTGATATTATCTGAGTTCATGCACATTTTCTAATGAATTTATACTTGTATTTAAACTCATCATTAGCTTAAGTAAAAGTATATAAAATGAAAATGATATATCCACGTATACATACTGCCTCCATCTAGGCGTTGAGAAAATTTAGTCATATTAAGGATGTATGAAAAGCTATATAAAGCATAAAAAGACACCTTGACCAATCCCTTGTCTCCCAAGGAATTGGTCTTTTGCTTGGTTCCGGAAAAAAACATTATGGTAACTACGTTTGTATATGATATACAGCTTAAGAACCGAAAAAACTACCCTGGTGTGTGATGGGGTAGTTTTTTCGGTTACGTAATTGGGTTTCATGAGTGATGCCTTATTGCATCTTGGGTAGTTTGTTCAATAAAGTATAAATTATTCATACAGAAAGAACCTACCCTAGATCGTAGGTAAATCCTTTCTGTTTTATAACAAGGATGATTGACGAATAACCCACAGAGATAGAGTCTTTTTTAGTTATTTACTAACTTCCACTACGAATGGAACTGTAAAGACTTTGTTACTGCGCTGAAACTCTCCCCAAATTTTATAGACGCCAGGTGAAGGAAATGTTGTATGGAACATAGCATCAGGTCCTTTCGCCTTTTCATCCATCGCGTGTACGTGCAGATATTTTGTTGCGTCTTGATTTAGAATGACAACATGTCCTACAGCTCCAAGGTATTGTTGTAAATCCTGAATAGGCTGTTTGGTTTGAGTGTCTTCAAAATGAAAATTTAGCATGGTTTCCTGATTCGCTTTTAGCTGGCTATCTATTTTAAGAGATACTTGATTCCCATTCAAAGTTTTTACTAATGTCTTATCAGGTGCAAGGCTAACAGGAGCCAGTGTATTTCCTATAACAGAAACCGTATGCATTTGAACCGTATCCGATTGTCCTTTCGGTACAAAATCAGCAATTAACTGAAATGATCCGCCCTGAGGAAACGTAACAGGTACTGTGAACACACCATTTCCCTTATAAGTAGGATGGATGTGTTGATATTTTGACAAGTCTTTGCTTGCAACAATCAGATGCATTTTCTTTTCGTGATTCACCTCAAATTCGGAAATAGGCTTCCCTTTATTATCTTTGATTGTGATTGTTAACTGGTTGGTTGTATTAGTCTGAGGATACTGTTCAAACTTCCAATCGGTTTGTACTGCACCTTGTTGTTTTTCTTTTAAAGAATCGTTATGGTCCATGTTTGCCATCTCGTGTTTTATCTGCTTATGTTCAGAATCCTTATTACATGCTACCAAAGCAATCATAGTTAAGAGAGATACCAAGACAAATAGTAACTTTTTCATATTTACACCCTTTCATTGTGATAAGTACTGCTGTCCACTATTTATATCAAATAGATGTGGAGAAACTGTGCAATCTATCCATACAAATACAGCCTCTATACTCAAACATAGGATTAAGTAACTACCGATAAGCAGTTTTATGGTGCAACAAGAAGTCGCTTTTATAAAATCCTTAAAACATTAACGGTTTATTTAGTGCGGTTGGAAATTTCGACATGATTTCTCTTTTCTTTGTTCTATGATAAAGATGTATCTTTTATAAAGAGGGATCAGTTTTTTATGATTACTTCTTTCTTTGCCTACAGTAGTTTATGGAGAGCATCACTAGTGAAATGGAGGAACTTATATGAATGTAGTAGACATGAAACAAATAAATGATGTGAATGCAGTAGAAGACGAAGAGTTAGTTCAAAAGTTTCACGATGGAGATAGGGAGGCATTACATACGTTACTGACTAAATATGAATATTTTGTTCATTCCAAAACCAGAACTTATTTCTTAAAAGGTGGCGATAGAGAAGATATTTTTCAGGAGGGAATGGTTGGATTATATAAAGCAATACGTGATTTTAGAAAAGAAAAAATGAATTCCTTTAGATGGTTTGCAGATCTTTGTATTACTCGGCAAATTATTACTGCTATTAAAGCAGGAAATCGCCAGAAACATTTTCATCTTAATACAGCACTCTCTTTAGATACACCTATTATTTCAACTGAATTTGAACCTACGCTTACACTAATTGATACTATTTCAAATCCACATGTACTAAAACCCGAACAAACTCTACTTGAGCAAGAGAAGATGCTAGAGAGAAAAGGTAAAATAGAAGAGAAATTAACTGAATTAGAGAGAAATGTACTTGTCTTGTATATGGAGGGACGAACATATGTAGAGATTTCAGAAGCCTTACATTTATCTAGAAAGTCAGTAGATAATGCTTTACAACGAATAAAAAAGAAAGTATAAAGAATCATACCCATGGCTTATGTTCAAAGATATAAAGTAAGTAATATAGTTATTGTAGTTCTGGTGCAAAGATTTCAATTTTATCAGACAAATAAAAAGGCAGCCAAATTAATTGGCTGCCTTTTAGCAAAAGTCTATAACCAGAGAACGCCATTATACTTCTTTTTACTTTCTGGACAAAAGGAGGAGTCGTTACATGAATAAAATTAGAGTTTACACCTTGGTGGATGGTAGTGAGCGAACCATTAAAATAAGAAAAAAGATAACCTTAAGAGAAGAGATGAATACCTTAGGGATAAGAGAGTCAGATATATTACATATAAAATTGGTTATACAGGATAGGAAATAATAGGTTAAATATATCGAGTGAAACAGTTAATATCTAAATAAGTAAATATTAACCTACTTTATAAATATTAATTATTTCATCATTTACACTTACTAACGACAAAGGGACCGTCAATAATTTTGTGTAAATACGAATTTCCTTTTCTTATAGACGTTATTCACTAGTTTGTTTTAAACATCATTTGTAGCTCTGCGCGAGCTTGATCAAAACCAATGTGACATCTTGTAGCAAAGCGCTGATTATACTGGTCAAATTGGGAAACGAGGAAGCGTTCAAGTGACTCTTCGTTTGGGAATTGTTCCTTACGCTTACTATATTTCTTGATTTGTTTATTAAAAGATTCAATGAGATTGGTCGAATAAATACTGCGCCAAATAGACTTAGGAAAGCTATAAAACGTGAACAAATAAGAGTTATTGAGCAATGGCTTTGTAACTTTTGGGTGCTTTGACTTCCACTTTTCAATAAACGAATGTAGGGCCTGTTGGCCCATTTCAAGGCTTTCTGCACGGTACACAGATTTGAAGTCTTCACAGATTTCAGCTCGGTCGGATACACGAACTTTATGAGCAATCGTCCGTGAAAGATGGACGCAGCATGTTTGATAAGAAGAAGCTGGATAGACAGAGAAAACACTGTCCGAAATGCCTTTTAACCCGTCGGAAATAAACAACAGAATCTCCTCTACACCACGAGATTTGATGTCTTCTAAAAGTTCTTTCCAGACAAAGGCGGATTCGTTAGGAGCGATTGTATAGCCAAGTACTTCTTTTGAACCGTCTTCGCGAATGCCAACGGCAATATAGACAGCTTCTTTTGACACCGTATCTCGTTTCAAGGCGATGTACGTAGCATCTAAATAAACGCACGCATAACGTGCGCACAAGGTTCGATCACGGAAGGCATCTACCTGTTCAGACATCACCTTTGTCATGTTTGAAATGGTTTGAGGCGTGTAGTGATGACCATACATGCGCTCCATTAAATGGGCAATTTCAGCTGTCGTTACACCCTTTTGAAACATATGAATGACAAACGCTTCAAGCGTATCATTGGCGCTTTTATAAGGAGCCACCGTCTGTTGCTTAAAGTCGCCATTCCGATCACGAGGAATAACAAGATGAAGTTCTCCAAACTCTGTGTGCAGCGTCCGTTCATACGAACCATTTCGTGAATCCCCTGTATTAAATCCAATATGATCATATTTTTCGTAGTCCAAAAAAGCTGTTAATTCGCTCGCTAAGAGTGTATTAACAGCTTTTTCTAAGTGAGAACGGAAAATTTCCGTCACATCTTCTTTTTGGACTAGAGCTTGAACAAGATCTGTTGTAAACTGATTCATAGGAAGACCTTCTTTCTTTGAATTGGTTGTGGTGACTTAATTCTACAAGAAAAGGTCTTCCTTTTTGCATTTATTCATTTACACAAGATATTTTACGCTCTCAACGTTTGACTACATAATAAGTAATAGATAAACTTTTTTTCAATAAAGTAGCTTAACAATTACTTTTTTATAAGTAAAAACAAACTAATAATTATTTAACATTTAGAACTAATATTATCACTCTTTTACGTCCAGAGATATTTTTTATTTATAAATTAGTATTTAGGATTAATCTAAGCGAACCTTACCATAAGTAACAGTGAAATTACTTGATTTATAAAAAGCCTCTCTGAAAGTTCAGAGAGGCTAAATTAAATAATATTAGTAAGGTAATTTAATTGCTACTTTTATAACCCTTATGGATAGTTTCAGTTTGATTATTTTTGATTATTTGGTGCCGTGGCATCTAAATAAATCCAATCTTTAATTCGTGAAATGAATGGATACACTATAACATAATGCATCCGTTTAGTATACCTGTCCCAACAAGCAAACAATATTACCGTTAAAAAACCTATTTGCGGTGAAAATAGGGGCTCATCAAAAACTCCCGTAAGAATAATAATAGGCAAGCTCAATAAAAAGCTGTCTAATAAACATTTATGACTTCGTATCGAAAAGAATAAATGAATACATTTGACAAGGTTTAAACAGATAACAAGTAAAAAAGCTAACCCTCCTAGCGTCCCATATTCCGCAAACATGCCAATTAAGATATTATGAGCATGTGGCACGACTTCATTGTAATCCTTTAAATATTCTTGGCCAAAGCCGATTGGGGTAACACCAAAGATAGAATGATCTTGCCATATTTTATAGGAGCTTTTCCATATGTCTTTCCTTACTTGCATTGATAGATTTACCAGCTCGTTTCTCGGCATTAAATGAAGTAACCATTTAGATAGCGAGAGTATAAACAGTATACTAATAATGAAGATATATCGGTTTAAACGCATGATAAATAAAAGATAAATCAAAATCATCGACGCAAAGCCCGCCCTTGAACCGGTTTGAATAACACCATAGCTTAGTAGGAACAGTATAGGAAACACCCAAACGAAATGGACGAATCGTTTGCTCCTCAAACTAGCAAGCAAATGAGCTAAAAGAAAGGAAATGGAAATTAACAGAATATATACAGTAAAGTTGGGGTTGTATGTACAGCCAACTAATCGGTTTAAATCAAAATGTCCTAAGCCTAAGGGTACAGTACCCGTTAAATAGCCGACAGCTAGAGGAAAGGTATACCATTGTGAAAACCAACCTATTACACAACTGTATACGCCTCCAAAAATCATGATCAATCGAAAATGCTGAAATAATTGGTTCTTTTCAGTATCCAAGATTCTTAAATATAGTCCCCAGTATCCTAGAATCATCCCACTAACACTTAAATAAGATATTTCCTTCATTGAAATAGAGGCTCCAATAGTTGAGATAAAAAGACAAAGAAAAAAATAGGAGCTTAAGGAAAAGACGAATCGCTTTTTTTCCTTCCAGTGTTTACAGATGGTATGTAGACCACTAAGTAATAAAAGAAAAACACCTAATGGTGGTAAAAGGAAACATAGCAGTAATCTTAATTCTAATGCGGTTAATTTTCTAAATGACTGAAAAAATATGCTCATGAAATCCTCCTAATTTAAAATGGCGTGACTCTTAGTCTTTTTGAGATTGAGATTTAACTATTTGGAATAACATTAGTTTAAATTAGGTTGAAGTATAAAAATTTCATGAAAATTGGTGTAATGACTAGTAAAACAATGTAAATCAATTAATGAATAAAAATCAATGATTTAAAAATAACATATTTTTTTCTCAATTTTGTTTCTAAAAAGTAAATGTGATGTAAAGTTTAAACAATTACATCAATTGTAGAAAAAGGGCCCATTTGTATTGGATTTCTTCTACCAGAACCAAAACGTTTATCGAATCATGCAGATAAGTCATACATAAAATAGAGTAAGGCACATTATATATACATGGAATGATTACAGTGAAAATTAGGAAGACGCTATTTCAGTCAACTTATCTACTGGGGGTTATAGTGTGGAAAATAAATGGTTATTCATATCAGAAAACAGTGAGAACTCTCCTGATCCAAATGATACTGTAAATCTCGACGAATGGGAAAGTGAGGGTGGTAGAATAGTAGAGATTACGAAATAAAATAAAAAAAGGCCTTTGCTCATTGTAACGTTCTGCGACAAGGGTTCTTTTTTAGGGTGGGTTCCGGAAATACCTGTTATGTTAACTAGCCAAAACATGAATGTTCCAAAAACGTAAATCAAGGTGCTATAGAAGGTGACAGGTAAGATAAAGCGCATCACCTTGCGAACTAATTAACAAGATCGATGATGGCAATTCCTAATACAATACCTCCTAAAATACATGGATGTAAAAAAGGTGCGCTCTAGCTGAGTGCACCTTTTGTTTTTATGAATTGTATATTTCTCTGTTTAGATTCACAACATCTTTATGTGAAAATTCAACTTCCTTTTCTTCCGCAAACCTTTCTATCACCTTGTCCCGTAGTAATGATGCTTTTTCTTTATTTGCCTTTTCCAATGCATTCGTGAGTTCATCTTTTGTTAGCTCTGTGCAGTAAGCAGGAGTTCCTGGCTGTTGTCTCCAAGAGTCACTTAAAGAACCACTGTCTACTGCATCGAAGCCTAGCTCGTTTACTACGTCCATGATTACTTGTTTTTGTGATAGGTCATTACCAGCAATGGCAATAGCGATGCGTCCACTAGTACCTTCGGGAGTTCCTTCATTTTCTAAAGTATGGGCCAATAAATTGTTGAAAGCTTTAATGATAGGTCTACCTAATTGATTTGAAACCCAAACACTTTCAACCATTCCGTTCTCGATTTCTTTAATTTTGCCGTCTCTAAAAGGATAATAATTTGAAGTATCTACAATGATTACTTCCTCCTCGACTTGATCGATAATGTTTCGAATGCTTGGCATTGCTTCTATAGGGAGAGATATTATAAGAACTTCAATATTTTTAATTGAATCTTCTACACGTACAGGTGTTCCAGCAAGCTCTTTTCCTTCTAAACGTTCAATTCCTCTTGCATCTGCAATTTTGACATCATGCCCATTCTTAACTAATTTTTTAGAAATAATTGACCCAATTGAGCCTGCACCTATAATTCCAAATCTCATTATTGTTCCTCCTCAAGAATTTGTATATAAAAGAATTGCTTTGTTTAAATTGCACAATGATATGTTTATCAAACCGTAAACATATATTCATTAGATATTAAACAATCTCCTTTTAATTAACGATAATTTTTCTTCATTTATATCTATGATGATTTATGATTCTCTCGTATTTGCTGATAAATTAAATGTATATATACTAATTCTCTAATTATTTCTTAGTTGATGTTTCATATCTGTTTTTTGGGTAAGGTAAACCCAAATTACCACGTAAAGTGTATGATTCATATTCCTTACGGAAAATCCCCTTTTCTTGTAAGATAGGGACAACTAAATCAATAAAGTCATCAAATCCGGAAGGATGCTCCTGCCTTAGTAGAAGCAAGTCCATAGCACCCGCCTCGTACCAATGTTGAATTTGATTAGCTACTTTCTCGGCCGAACCACAAAATTTCGGTTTGGGGATTCTGTATCCGTATGGCATTAAGCTTTCTAACTCCTGAAATTTCTCTTCAGCCTCTCTTTCTGTTCTGCCAACAATTGGGTTTTGAGTCGGCATGATTAAAAAATCATCTGGTGAACGACCTTCTAGGGCTACCCTTCTTTTTAGTTCCATGCTAAAGCTCTTAGCGTATTCAAAATTGTCGCCATTCACTAATACACCTTCAGCATGTTTCGATGCAATATCCATAAATTCTGATGAAGTACCAGCTTGGAAAATGACAGGTCTTCCTTGTCTAGAACGACTAATATTTAATGGACCCTCCACTGAGAAAAACTTACCTCTATAATTTAGGGGATGCATTTTTCTTGGGTTGAAAAATATTCCACTTTCTTTATCCCGTATAAAAGTATCATCTTCGTATGAATCCCATAGCCCTTTCACAATCTCTAAAAATTCTTTTTTCATTGGATATAAATCCGATTTAGAAAGATGTGTTCGACTATAATTTGCTAATCCTCCAGGGTTGGAAGTAATCGCATTCCAGCCTGCTCGACCATTACTAATTTTATCAAGAGAAGCCATCTGTCTCGCTACGGTGAATGGATCTGCATAGGAAGTCGCAATGGTTGCAGTAAGGCCAATATGAGTAGTAGCCATGCTAAGCGCAGACAGAATACTTACGCCTTCAAACATACTCAAATAATGTGGAATCATCCCAGGCCCAATGTGGCTGACATCAGCTAAAAAGATCATATCAAACTTACCTTCTTCAGCTCTTTGAGCTTTCTGTACATAATAATCTACATTCTCACTGGCATTAGCTGGCATATCGGGATGGCGCCATCCCATGTAATTCCAGCCTCCACCATCTATAATAGCTCCAATTTTAAGCTGTTTTTTATTTGTCATTTATACCCTCTTCTTTCTATTTACTGCAAAAAACTAACCTATTTTCATGTTTTGACGCAGGTTTTTGTCCATTTGGCGTACGTTCTGCACTTATTTAGACCTAAGATCAAATTCTTCAGCAAGTAATTGGTATCCTTTTAGTCGACTTTCTTGACTAGGGTAGAAATCAGCTATCATGATTTCATCAACTAGGGCTGCTTTTGCCATCTGCCTCAATTGGGCAGCTACATCATTCACACTTCCAATCACAAAACGATCCTTATTAGCATCTCGAGCTTCCTCCTCCTCTGGTGTATAGATATGGGACTCGGCTTCTTCTAGAGTCGGAAATGATAAATTAGAGGAACCAGTTCTCATTCTTGCCCACGTTAACTCTACTGGACCTGCTAAATATTTTGCCTCTTCTTCTGTTTCTGCTACAATAACACCAATAGCTAATATACTTTTCGGCTCCTTCATATACAAAGATGACGTAAAGTCTTTGCGATATGATCGAAGAATGGGAATTGCTAACTGAGGTGCTAAATGGGCTGCAAATACAAAACCAAGCCCTTTTTCTAGGGCAAACTGTAAACCACCTTCACTAGATCCCAACATATACATATCAGGCACTAACGACGGGTCACCTGGAGGTGTAATGTTGCTAAAAGGATGAGTCCTTGGAAAATCCCGCGAAAAAAATGAAAGTAAGTGGTTTAACTGTTCTGGAAAATCATTGGCAGCAAGAGCTTCCCTCGAACGCTGTAAGGCCCATGCTGTCCATCCATCTGTTCCTGACGCTCTTCCTATTCCAAGATCTATTCGTCCAGGATGTAAAGCTTCAAGTAAGGTAAAATTTTCTACGACTTTAAAGGGACTATAGTTTGGTAACATAATTCCCCCAGAACCTACACGTATTTTTTTTGTGTGTGAAGCTGCATGTACACTTAATAAATCAGGAGATGTACTAATTTGACTAGTAGTGTTGTGGTGCTCAGTAAACCAATATCGGGTGTACCCTAACCTATCAGCTAACTGCACCATCTCTGTTGAATTCTTTAGACTTTCAGTAGGATTACTGCTCTGATAAACATGAACGAAATCTAAGATGGATAACTTTAACTGATCATTCGATTGTTTATTTGACATGTTGTAAAACTCCTTTTAATTCTATCAATAGTTAGCCGGCTAACTATCCTGATAAAAAAATATATAAAATTAATTTTTAATAATTTTAGCCACTATTAGATTGTAATGTGTGTTTTTGTTACATACACTAGAATAAAATTATTGCTCATCTTTTGGAAGAGGGCAATTTAAATTGCCGTAGTACATTTTTTTGTACTTATGAGTAGATAGAAGAGGTGTAAGGATGACGAGAATTTGTAAAGATGGGTTTGAAAGAGAATTTATACGAGAAGAAAGAGAAATGTATGGTATTGCTTATACACAAAACATACTCTCCGGGCGTTGGAAATATTTAATCCTTTGGTTTTTAAAAACTAAGGAACGTCGATACAGTGAAATTAAAGCCTTTTTGGGGGATATCTCTCAAGGCTCGCTTACAAAACAACTTCGAGAATTAGAAGCAGATGGTATAATTAAGCGCGAAGTTTACCCTGAGGTGCCCCCACGTGTTGAATATTCACTAACATCAAAAGGCACTTCGCTTGTTCCTATTATTGATTTAATGGAGGAGTTCGGAAAAAAATTCGGAGAAAAAGAATAAAAGTCTAAAAAATCGTGTAACTACTATAGTACCTTTGGAATTGAATATTATTTGAGCGAATTAGTTTGCACCTACTATAATTATGTTTTTCATTTATTATTTGACTAAAAAATAAGAAAGTAATATAGTTAGTCTGCTAATTAAATTACAATAAGGAATGATCTATATGATTGAAGATGAAATTCGAGAACTTCTTGATAAAATATCAGGACAAATGCGTCGAAACTACAATCAATTGTTACAAGACGTAAATCTTCATGCTGGGCAAGATAATTTGTTATGCAAACTATGGGCAAATGATGGACTTACGCAAGTTCAATTATGTGAACACCTAAAATGTGAACCACCTACTGTAACAAATATGGTTAAATCCCTTGAACAAAAAGGAATAATTCACCGTAAACGTGACGAAAAAGACGGCAGAATTAGCAGAGTTTATTTAACTCCTGAAGGTCGCGATCTAGAGGGACCTGTCAATGAAAGATGGAGAAAACAACAAGACAAGTTGTTAGCAGGTATTATACCTGAGGAGCGTTTATTATTAAGAAGACTTATGAAACAAATGGAAGAGAATCTTTTTTAGTCTCTCCTTTGCTAGTTTTTGTTTTAGGTTACTGAGAAAAAGAAGGAACATCTAAAACATGAAAGAATATCACTGAATATATATTCCTGTATCTATAGAAGAAAAGGGTGAACAAAGGCATTAGTTCCCCTTCTACTATATTAGGTATTACATACATTCTTCAATATTTAGAATTTCTATTATAGAAATTCTAAAAGTACCTTAATAAAGAACATAAATTCTATTATTTTAGACAGTACTGTACCTGGAAAAGAGATACATAAGATGATTAAAATAAGCTGTCATTTAACAAAGGAGAAGTAAACTTATGAAAACAAGAATAACTGAAATCTTTGGAATTCAATATCCGATTATTCAAGGAGGATTAGCCTATTTAGCTTATGCTGAATTAGCTTCAGCTGTCTCTAATGCTGGTGGGTTAGGACAAATTACAGCTGCCACTTTAGGGAATCCAGAAAGGCTTCGAGAAGAAATTCGTAAAGTACGTAAACTCACTGATAAGCCCTTTGGTGTAAATTTTGCGATTGCAAGACATGATGGGAATTATAAGGAATTACTTGAAGTAGCTATAGAGGAGAAAGTACCAGCTATTTCTATAACGGGAGGGAATCCTCAGCCTGTTTTTGAACGAATAAAAGGAGAGAACATTAAAACTCTTGTGCTCGTTTCAGGGGTTAGACAAGCTCAAAAAGCTGAGGAGCTTGGTGCTGATGCTATAATGGCAGTAGGACAAGAAGGAGGCGGCCACCTAGGACGCGATGATATTGGCACAATGGTCCTTATCCCTCGTGTAGTTGAATCTGTGTCAATTCCTGTACTAGCTAGTGGCGGTATTGGAGATGGGAGAGGCTTATTAGCAGCATTTGCCCTTGGAGCAGAAGGGGTAGAAATGGGAACAAGATTTATTGCTACGCAGGAGTGTGTACATGCAAACCCTGTATACAAAGAAGCACTTGTGAAGGGAAAAGAGACAGACACAGTCATTATTAAGAAAACTTTAGGGACTCCTGGGCGTGTTTTAGAATCAAAATATACTAGCGATATTATTGAACGTGAACACAAAGGGGCAACTTATGAAGATTTAAAACATATGGTGAGTGGTAAGGCAAACTGCAAATATATTTATAATGGGAATGAAGGAGAGGGATTTGGTTGGGCTGGACAGGTTATCGGACTAATTAATAATGTTCCTACGGTTCAAGAATTATTTGATGAGATGATTTCTACAGCTGAACAAGGAAAGCAACGTTTGGTAAATATTTGGGAATCAGCAAAGAATTGTTAGTAATGTTCCAGCTCTAAATAATGTACATTACCTGAAATCAGGAATTTTAGATTATGCTTGTCTTATTATCGTTAACAAAATAAAAAGCAACCTCGACAATTGTGGAGTGCCCTCTGTCAAATAGACAGGCTTAAGAAAGCTACCTATGCAGCCTGAGTTCTATACTGGTAAGGACTCAGGTTATTTAATTTTTTTTTGAAATCGTTCGTGATTATAAACATGTATGTATTGGTGGACTGCATCCTTCACTTCACTGGCTGTTTGGAAAGTATGAAGGTGAAAACACTCTGATTTAAAATGACTAAAGAAAATCTCTGTTGAGATGGTTATCTGACATAACAAAGGCTTCTTTTCTTCCGTAATAGCGACGCTTCTTCCTGATAACTGCTTGAATTTTCATCTCCCTCACCCAACGTTGTATACGCGTATGATTTACATGTAAGTCATACACTACCTTTAACCGTATTTTTATTCTTCTATATCCATAAATCCCTCTGAATTTCCGATGACATCTCTTTATTTTTTGCTTGAGTTCTTCATCTTCACGTTGTTTTTCAGAAGTAGAGATCTGTCGCTTTAACCACTTATAATAGCCACTTCTTAATACTTCTGCGATCTCACATAATAGACAAATCGCAAAGTTTTTCTCTGCCTTTACCATTTCGTTAATGACTTTAAATTTTTTATAGGCTGGTACTGCCCCCATTCCCCCTTTTACATCTGTAAGAGCTTTTTTAGCATTTCATTCTCAGCTTCTAATCTCTTGATCTTAGTCTCTGAACTTTCCGAATGAGAGACAAGTTTCTCTTTATTAGACTCTTCCGACTTTCCTCGCTTTTCCTCAAGGTCTTTCAGGCCTACGGCTTCATAATGTCGAACCGAACGTAAAACAGTTGTATGATTAATCCCAAATTCTTTCTCAACTGCTTTACAGCCCAGTCGCCCCTTAAGATACAAGTCTACTACTTTTTTCTTAAATCCAATGTCAAATGTTCTCCTCTTTTCCCCCATAAAAAATCCTCTCCATAGTAGACAGAATAGGTTGCTTTCTTTTACTTGTCTACTATAAGGGGAACATACCACCAATAAAGTTCTGAGAGGTATTCTCCCGTCTAAAATTATTAGTGACCTAACTATGACGTGGAGTTCCTTTAAAGTACCAAAGAATAAAACACTTCCAACGTCCATATAAAACATTTTGAGTAAATGCTATTGCGTACATCTCTCTTTTTTTATCTATAAACTCTTTTTGAAATCCATCTGTACAAACTTTCAATTTATCTCAGTCCTGTCCAAAAGTACAAAAAAATGTACTATATCCATTTATATTGCCCTCTTTTCAACTAATCATAATGACTTTATGATTGGCTATATAAACCAAAGCAAATAATTACTAGTTAATTATTTTTATCTGAAAGACGATAGGATTAACCTTATTTTTTGGTTTTATAGTTAATAGGCTAACTAATTAGCCCATATAAAGGAGGTTTTGATTAGTCGATATAGGAAATTCAATACTAAAATTGTCGATTTTGGACTTCGTTCATATTTATAAAGAAAGTGATGCTACAAAAAGTCTTCAAAAATTTACAAAGTTTGTTGGTATGTTTAGCGAGACACATTTAACACACAAAAAATTCATAAGAGGAGAACAGACAAAATGACTAACAGAGTATGTGAAATATTAGATATTAAAAAGCCAATTATGCAGGGACCAATGTCTTGGATAACAAATGCAGAATTTGTTGCAGCAGTAAGTAATGCGGGTGGTATAGGATTTCTAGGACCGAATGCCGGTCAGGTTGATGTTACTCGTTCACCCAAAGTAACTGCCGAAAGAATGAGAACTGAAATACAAAAAACAAAAGCATTAACGGATAAACCATTTGGGTCGACCTTAATTGTAAGTGATGATTTAACGTACACATGGCCAATTCTAGAAGTAGTTATTGAGGAGAAAGTTCCCGTTGTCCTTGTGAATGGTATATTAGACGAGAAAATTTTTAAGCCATTGAAAGAAAACAATATAAAGATTGTTTTTAGACCCCTTACGCCTACTATTGAGAATGCAAAAGCCGCAGAAGAATTTGGTGTCGATATTTACGTGGCAACTGGATTTGATGAAGGTGGTACCGTTCCAGAACGAGTAATTGGTACATTTACGATTATCCCAATGATTGTCGATGCTGTAACTATTCCTGTAGTGGCAGCTGGAGGAATTGGAGATGTCAGAGGCGTACGTGCAGCACTTGCTTTAGGCGCTGAAGGTGTATTTGCTGGCAGTGTCTTTATCCCGACAAAAGAAAATCCGGCAGCTGAAGATGTAAAGCAAATGATTGTCGATGCCACAGCAGAAGACTTACAAATGTTTCGTACATTACCAGCCTACTATCGTTCTTTACCTACAAAATTATCAAATAAGCTAGTGGAAATGGATAAAAATGGTGCCAGTCGTGAAGATATAGCAAAAGCAATGGGCGGAGCAGGTGGTCTGCGTATCGGTATGCTAGAGGGTAACAAAGTGGATGGCTATATTACTGTCGGCACAGGAATTACCCCAATTAAAGAGATTAGAACTGTAAAAGCAGTGATTGATGACTTAATGCAAGATTTTAATTAATTGCCTTGTTAGACTTATCAATTACCAAAGAATAAACTTGAAATAGGAATCTTTCCGATTTTCTGGATAAGCTTTGCTTTTAACCTTGGTAATAAATTGTGTTGCACACTTTTTATAAGTAAAATGATAAATGGATCATTGGTCGTACTCTTTGGCCACAAGGGGCGCGATATACTGATTTCACTTGAAGTTAGCCCCTAACATTAGTTGTTAGGGGCTTTTAAATAATTTCATTAGAAGAGTCTGAGAGCCTAAGGAAAACATAAAACCTCTATAAACTTTAATATCATCTGATTTTCTGCCATATACCATAAAGTCTATTGAAAAAATAGATAAAATTTTCGGTTCTGGTGCAAATACTTTAGGAAGATATAAAGAGGCGAAAAGTTTCCTAGTAGAATCTGGTCTTAAGCAGCAAGGCCAAATAGTTGATGCATGATCTTCACTTGATTTTGGACAGACTGGTTCCGTGAAGCAAGTTGCCCTTTTTTAATGATGTGCATCGCTTCTATTCCAGAAATAATGAATGTAGCTGTGCGAAAGGATTTCAATCCTAACATAGGTCTAACTCGTTTTTTTATAAAACGATGATCTTGTTCTACGATGTTATTGAGATATTTTACTTGCCTTATTTGGATGCCTACCGGTATCTTCTTGTCCTACTTTTCAAATTATCTTACAGATGTCATTGGACGAATTAATTTCTAGGATGAGAATTCTCCATTGAACTAGTTAACGATGTCGGATCACTGACACATTTAAATCAGTTGTACAATAACTTCAAATAAAAGTACTATAATTATATTTAAAATATTCAAAAAATCACAGTTACAAATTCATGCAGAAACACTTCTAGCTTTTCTAAACAGCAGTATCATTACGAATGACGTAAGCCTTATTCTTTTTATGATCAAACTGGCCCTCCCATTTCGTAATAACTACTGTTGCTAAAGCATTTCCAAATACGTTAAGAGCAGCTCGGCCCATATTTAAGAGAAAGTCAATTCCTGCGATAAAAGCCAAACCTTCAAGTGGTAGACCCGCAGCTGCTAAAGAGGAGAGGAGTACTACTAATGCACCGCCGGTTACTCCGGAGATTCCTTTGGAAGTAACTGCAAGAATTAATACTAATGTAATTTGTGCACTTAATGACATATCGATTCCATAAAGCTGGGCAATAAAAAGGGAACTAATAGCCAAATATATACAAGATCCATCCGTATTGAAGGAATATCCAATTGGAACAACAAATGAAACGACGGGTTTAGGGCATCCGTATTTCTCTAACTTACTCATTACTTGTGGTAGAGCAGATTCGGCACTTGAGGTAGAAAAAACAAGAAGTAATTCATCCTTTAAAAGTTTGATAAATTCGATAAAATTGATTTTAAATAATTTGGCTACTAATCCAAAGCAGACAATAAAAAAGACCAAGTACGCTCCATAAGCTGTAACAATTAATTTCCCTAATGGAATCAGAGAAGCTACACCAAACTTGGAAATAGTTACACCAATTAGCCCAAAAACTCCGAATGGCGCAACTTTAAGGACAAACGTAACCATATGGAACATAGCTCCAGAAAAAGTTTTGAAAAAAT
The DNA here is from genome assembly GCF_046535215.1 of Priestia sp. SIMBA_032. Taxonomy (NCBI): domain Bacteria; kingdom Bacillati; phylum Bacillota; class Bacilli; order Caryophanales; family Bacillaceae; genus Priestia; species Priestia sp. SIMBA_032. The sequence goes on from NZ_JAWRXD010000028.1 coordinate 27,305, forward strand.
TCAACAAAGGCTGCCCCTTTTCTCCCATAGCAGCGATACTTAGACCTAATAAAATGGCGAAGAAAATAACAGGTAAAAGATCCCCTTTTGCCATTGAGTCAACAATATTCGTTGGAACAATATTCGTGAAAAACTCCAAATGACTCTCTTTTTCCATTTCCTGTTCAGATGCCATGTAATTTGATATGTCCCCTTGTGAAAGCGCATTCATATCAATACCTGCACCAGGTTGAAAAATGTTTGCGAATAGTATCCCAATTACAATTGCTATAGTGGTAGCCACTTCAAAATACAGAATAGTTCTAAACCCTAATTTCCCAAGCTTCTTGGCACTACCTAATCCAGCAATGCCAACCACAACACTTGAAAACATAATGGGAACTACAACCATTTTAATCAAATGCATAAAGATGTCCCCTATTGGTTTTAGGTAGGTATCGACGCCAGGATGTTTGTAAAATACTAATCCAACGATGATACCAGATATCAACCCTAGCAAAATTTGAATAGGAAGTGCTATTTTTTTCATTGCTATTATCCCCCTATTTGTTTTATTCTTTAATATACTTCTGAAAGAAGTCTCTTTTCTCAGGCACGTGAAGGGCATACCTCAATATTAAGGGGGAAGATGAATGCCAGTTAGGTGACATCCTGAAGACCTTTATTTCCCCCTTAAATTTAATGCATTCAAACTAGGAATCCTGTGCGTGTTCTTTAACAACCTAACAGATAAGGTCATGACAGGTTGTGCGTTGCTACGCAAAATGTTTGCACCATCATTTGAGTCATAGACGAAAACCAAGCTACTAGGACAAATCCAGCGACAATCTTTTTATGGACCTTTGAAACTAAGGAATTAACTCAGTCATTTTCTCTTCATTTTAAGGGACATCCCCAGAATCCCTACCTCAAGCAAAGCTAAGTGGAGGGAGTCCACAGGTGTTCTACTATCGTTCTATTGTTCGATATTTAGCGATTTCTTGTTCATAAAGGTCCTTTCCATGTGCATCATAGACAACTAAAACAGGGAAATCCTTGACAACAAGTTCACGGACCGCCTCTGGCCCTAGATCTTCATAGGCAACTATCTCCGCGGATTGTATCTTATCACTTAAAAGAGCAGATAACCCGCCAACGGCAGAAAAACAAATAGCTTTATCATTTTCACATGCATCTTTAACAGATTGACTACGAGGTCCTTTTCCAATCACGCCCTTGACCCCGTATTCAAACATAGCTGGCGTATAGGGGTCCATACGAGAAGCTGTTGTAGGGGCGATAGATCCAATGACCTGTCCAGGCTTAGGTGGTGTTGGCCCAGCATAAAAGATGATATGGTTTCGTAAATCAATCGGCAGTTGTTGATTATTTTCAAGGCGCTCCAGAAAACGCTTATGCGCAGCATCTCTTGCTACATAAATAACTCCATTTAAAAAGACTTCATCTCCTGCATGTAATTTTAAAATGTCTCCATTAGTAAGTGGTGTTTGTAGATATACTTTAGCCATTATTATGCACCCTCTTTTAAAAAATTTAGATTACACATGATTTTTTACGTGCAGCATGACATTGGATATTCACGGCTACTGGAAGAGCAGTGATATGACAGCCATAGGTTTCAGCAGCTACCCACAATGCAGTATTTGTACCCCCTAATCCCTGGGGACCAATGCCGGTCTTATTAATATCTTCGATTAATTCTTTTTCTAATTGAGCAATATGCTCTTCAGGATGATGGTCACCAATCTCTCGTAAGATTGCCTCCTTAGCTATCTCTGTTACTTTATCAAAGTTCCCACCAATACCAACTCCCACAACGATTGGTGGGCATGCTCTTCCACCCGCAGCTTCAATAGTGTCTAATACAAACTTCTTAACCCCTTCTACTCCTTCTCCAGGAAGTAGGAATTTCATGGCACTCATATTTTCACTTCCACCACCCTTAGGCAATACAGTTAATTTGATTTGGTCACCAGAAACGATTTTAGTGTGTATTACACCGGGAGTGTTATCGTTTGTGTTCTTTCTGAGTAATGGATCTCCTACAATAGAATTACGTAGATATCCTTCTTTATAACCTTTTCGGATACCCTCATGAATACTAGTTTCAAAATCTCCTCCTTCAATGTAAACATCTTGGCCCACTTCAGCAAAAACGACAGTAAGTCCTGTATCATGACAGTAAGGTCTATCTTCTTTGGCTGCTAACTGAGCATTTTCAATAAGCTGGTCAAGAATTGATTGTCCTAAAGGGGACTGTTCTGTCTCCCTAGCCTTATGAAATCCTTCTACAATATCTTCTGGCAAGTTATAGCAAGCCTCCCAGCAAAGTACTGCGACAGCATTGCGAATTTGTTCTACAGAAATCTTTCTCATTTTTCATCCATCCTTTATGATATTTAACTTTCATGATATTAATCTTGCAAGATTTGTGCCAAAACGACAAAGATGACAAAAAAATAGAGAAAAAATAAAAAAATAGAGGGATTATAAAGTAGAGAGGTTTCTTTCAGAACAGTAGTTAAATCCATAATTTAAGAGATTTTTTCACACCTCAAAAAAAGTTTTTTAGCTCAATTAGCAAAATGAGGATGCAGTTTTTAACAATAAAAAAAGGAGCGTGATTACCCCTTTATCTTCATTATTATTTCATTATTGAATTTTTTATTTCATATTTGAAATCATTCTTAATTACAGGTGAATTATTATGAAAAGTTAATATAAGTATTGCTAATGAGAAAAAAAGGAGCGTATAATCGCTCCTTCACTTTTGGGAATTTAATTTTTTGGGGGATTTAGCTTTCTCCATAATGTAGTTTTACTAATGTTATAGGTTTGACATAAACTTTCTTTGTCTCCGTTGTATACATCCAACAGTTTTCTCCAAATTTCTGTTTCCATTTCTCTAATGTCACTTGAAATCTCAACCTCAAGTTTGTTAGTTGTGCTCTTTCTCTTTCTTTTATTTATATATTCCATCAACTGTGAAACATGATTTTGCGTAAGTTTTTCCTCTTGAGTGCAAATAATCAAACGATGAATAGCATTTTGAAGCTCTCTAGCATTGCCCAGCCATTCATGATCTAACAAAGGAAAGAAAACATCTGTATTTTCCCAAGATAAATTCCGTTTTTCTCGTGCCATTTCTGTTTTCAGAAAAGAAACACTCAAAGGTATAATATCTTCTTTTCTATAACGCAAAGGAATTAAATCTAATTCCAAGGTACTCAATCTATAATATAAATCTTCTCGAAAGTTTCCATCCTCAACCAAATCATATAATGATTTATTGGTTGCACATATAATCCGAACATCAATAGGAATAATACGATCTGCGCCGATTCTTCTTACTTCTTTCTCCTGCAAAACACGCAACAATTTCGCTTGAAATTGAGGTGAAATCTCCCCGATTTCATCCAAAAAGAGAGATCCACCATGAGCTAATTCAAACAGACCTGACTTGCCTCCCTTGAGCGCCCCAGTAAACGCTCCCTCCACATATCCAAAAAGTTCGCTTTCTAGTAAATTCTCATTGAGTGCAGCGCAATTGACAGAGACAAACGGACCCTTATGTCTATTACTTGCATTATGAATACTTTGGGCAAATAATTCCTTTCCTGTTCCTGTTTCTCCATAAATTAATACGGTCCCTTCAGACTTAGCATATAACCTAGCTTCCGAAATGACTTTCTTCATTTGACTATTCATGGTTACAAAGTCTTCAAATGTATTTTTAGCAATCAGACCACGATCACTTAACCGTTTTCTTATATTTAATTCAAGGTTTTGAATTTTACTAATTTCTTGATATATTCCTACGGAGCCTTGGAAGACAGAATCTATATAGATTGGTATCTGATTCACTACTATCTTTTTTCCATTGTCTGTAGTATGTAATAAATTACGTTCTTCCTTTTTTCCTTCTATTAGTTTAAGTAAACGTGGATCCTCAAAACAATCAGAATATTTCTTGCCTACAATGTCTTCTTCGGCAAAGTTGAATATTCTTTTTGCAGAATTATTATTTACTTTAATGATACCGTTCGGATCGATCGTGAGCACTCCATCATTAATTACATTAAGAATAGATTGCATCTCTTTGATCTGCGCTCTTTCTCTTGTCTGTGCCCGAAGAACGTTCATAGCTGTTTCCAATGCCATAAGTAAGGATTCTTCACCGGACTTGAGCAAATGGCCATGAACTTGATGTTGAAGAGCAATTTGTGTAGCAACTCTATCTCCAATAATGGCTTCTACTTTTTCATTTTGAATTAACCTTTTCACTGTATCTGCAATTTGACCACTTACATCAGTTTCAAATATCAATTGTACTTTATCAGACAATTCCAATGTATGATTTGTCTGAGATAAGATATTAGTAGGTGTAATAACTGCAATTTTTTTATGCCCACATTTAATAACAGCACTAATAGCCTTTAAAATATCCGATGGCGTAACGGGTACATCAATGACAGGCAGCTCTAACAATTCTCGAAGGGATTTGGCAGTACCCCCTCTTGAAATGACAACACGTGTTGACGGATTAATTTGTTGTTGGTAGGGTATGTCAGGTTCACCTAAAATAAGTGAGAATTTAAAATCCGTTTTTTTACGAAGCCGTACCGCATCTTTTGCAAGCTCCGAATACGGAGCAATAATTAAAATATCCTCCACTCTCATCACCTGCTGTCCAATACTCATTTTATATCCATACTCTAATTCAACTAAATATATTAGTCAAATTATCTAAAGTTATTACTTTTAATCGTACAGTTTATTGAATTAACTTGATACAAAATATACAGCTATTCACTACTTGGCATAATGTTATTCCTAGAAAAAACATTATGGTAACTAAAGATGTATACCATATACAGCTTAAAAACAGAAAAACCTATCTCTTCCCAGTCAAAAGAGGTAGGTTTTTTCTGTTGCAGAATTTAGTTATATGAGTCGATGTTTGGGACATCTTGAGTAGTTTGCTCAAGTTGCTATTTATTATCCATTTATAGTGGGTGAAGAATATAAATTAATTTCTTTTACTGTTTATTTGTACTAAAAGGTTGGTAAGAAAGATAATAGCAAAGGGAACAATGCAAACAATGAAGATCTCACGAAAAATCATATAAACTTTATTATTCATTAATATTGGATCCACCTTTAGATTTTAGAGTAAACATTCTAGGGTTTCTTAAGTAGTAGAATGTTCGAATAAAAGAAAAGTATTCATAATGATGAGTATGTTTACTAAAAGTGAACATATATGTTCAGGTTTAAAGAACACGATGTTCAAGAAAATAAACATCATGTTTAAAAGTTGCATCAGCTATGCAACCCTTAGATAGCAAATTTGCAATATCCTATTGCACAGGTAAAAGAAAAAGCAGGCTTAAGCCTGCTCTTATAGCCTTAAAGGCTATTCTATGGTTAAGAAGTGCGTATTAATTTTTGTGAAGGCTCTTGATGTAAATTTTGAAACTGTTGAACAGCTTCTGTCATAGATAGTGTATTCAACTTCTTTAAGATACTTCTTCTTTGATTTCTAATCGTGCCCTTTTCTTTATGGAGCATGTCTTGTATTTCTGAAATAGAATGACCGTCAATAGCAAGAGCAAAGACCTCTTGTTCGGTTTTAGTAAGCTGGTTCATAAATATTTTCTCTTTCAGGATTTTGTATTCTTCTTCTGGACTCTTCAGTCGTGCAACTTCATCAACTAAATCAGACGCTATAATCAGGATATTTTCAATACCCATTAATAGTTTTTCGCTTTGATCCATGATAAGGCCCTCCTATTTTTTGAGGGCAACCCATGCTATAATAAGGTTGGGATGATTTATCGTAGCACTGGGGTGCTTCCTTTGCAGAGGAAGTGCCCTTTTTATTTTATTTAATTTGAACTTGTTGCATTCGATTGTTCCTTCAAAAGAAGCCGTTTTTTATTTCTGTGGATCGATTCCGTTTATGGAAGCCACTCTGAAAGCACTGAATAGATGGGATGTACCAAATGAACAGATTCATTATGAGGTATTTTGCCCTGTAGCCATTTTAGGAGAAAAATAAATAATATAGAACTCTAACTGTTTCTGTTATGTAAAAATAAAGCCTCTGATAGGTATAAAAACTTCAGAGGCTTTTTATACTTCTGATGAGTGAATTTTTAAAATAAGGTCGATTGTTCTTCTCTACAATCGTCGATTAAGAAATTATTTGTACCTTTTCTAAATGCCTATGAATCATTAAATGCCCCATCCAGAGCTGATACTTCTCTAATGAACTACTATTATACCAATAATGTCGAAATCTTCTTCTATAAATATTTCTTTCTACAACATTAATCCAATTTACTAAAACCTATTTCTGCAAGGGCTTGTTCCAATGTGGCCTTAGTTTTTATGGTTCCTAATTCAATACCTAAACTAACAATTGTTTGAGCAATTTCTGGACGTATTCCTGTTATCATCGCTTTGGTACCAATAAGCTGTAAAGCTTTTACAATTTCAATAATATTGTTTGCTACCATGGTATCTACGATAAGAACACCAGATATATCAAGTATTAAATAATTCAGTTGTAGCTTAGCACCTTTTTCTAAAGCCGTTTCCATAATAAGTTGCGCACGATGCGTATCAATTTGTCCAACGATTGGCATAACGGCTATTCCTTTAGAAAGAGGAACCATAGGGACGGATAATTCCTCCAAAGCCATGTAAGCAAGTTTCATTTGCTCATTATTATGAGCTTCATAAATGTCAACAAATATATGATTAATTTCATCAATAAAAGGATCGATTATTTTGCTAACATCTAGCATAGTAATAGGCGCAAATTTTCTTTGTTGTAGCTCTTCTGTAAAAACATCCCATATAACAGTGCGAAAGAATGTTAACGACTTTAGAATTTGACTTAAAGAAAGTCCATTTTCAACAGCTATTTTTCCTATATCCACAGCCCATTTAGTTACTTTTTGAGAAACTATTGGTTTCTCCTCGAATAAAGCTTCTCCTAAATACTCAATAATTTCTGCTCGCCATTCTAAAATTTTATCTTCTTCTCGATGAATAAGTTTATGATTATATTCCGAGTCTAAAAGCGCAGAGAAATTCCTAGCTAACTTTTCTTTACTCTCGATGATTTTATTACCTATATATAACAATTCATCCTTCATTCTCTTCATTTCCCCCCTTCAATAACGTCATTGGTTCCTCATTCGGTAATAGTAACTTATATTATACGGTATACAATGGGCTATCAGACAGAAAAGAACATCCAAATAAATTTTTTCACTTAGTTTCTAAAGGAGACGTTATGTAAAAAAGGATCCTATCATAAAAGAAATAAAGCCTTTTAGCATGTTGTTTCCTATAAAATCCATTACTTAAACTAAGTTTGTATATCATAGTCATCTTAAAAAACAGAAAAACCTATCTCTTCCCAGTCAAAAGAGGTAGGTTTTTTCTGTTGCAGAATTTAGTTGTATGTGTCAATGCTTGGTCACATCTTGTGTAGTTTGCTCAAAATATAGGATATTATGCATTTTTTGGAATCTATTATTTTTAGTTTCAAGACATTTTGGGTACTTGAAAAAGCAGCAAGTAAAACAATAATCCAAAGTACAGATTCTTTCTTGATATCCGTATCTCGAATATTCATTCAATCAAGTAGATGCTTTTTAATTCGACTTATTTCTCTGTTTGTTCTGTGTGCCACCATAAGGAATCTTTTGGATTTTCAACAGCCTCTTTATACTCAGCCTTAGAAGCAACTGTTGGGTAAGAACCTTTTAAAGATTTACCTGCAGTATCCTTAAATAGCGTTAACACAACGATTAAACCAATTAAACTAACTGCTAATAAATAGAATCCAGGCGCCAAATTATTTCCTGTCACATGAACTAACCAAGAAGCAACTAAAGGCGTTGTACCACCAAAAATAGAGACGGATATGTTGAATGTCCATGATAATGTACGGTATCTAATGTCAGTATGAAACAACGTAGGTAAAGATCCTGGCATAGTACCCTCGTATACTGATAAAACAATGCCTAACATTAAGAGCCCTATAAATAAGAAAGGCATACTTCCCATATTAAGAAACTTGAAAGAAATAATTGAAAGTACAATTCCTAATGCTAATCCAATTGATATAACTTTTTTATTTCCTAACTTATCTCCTAGCTTACCAAAAGTGATAGCGAAAGGTACCATAATAATCAATACAATTGCTGTAATCGGTGTACTTATAGTATCACTTATGCCGATATTTTTATCTAAATAAGAAGGCATATAACCTAACAGTAAGTAATTAGTTATATTGAAAAATGCCACAAATACGATACATAAAACGATATCCTTCTTACATGTTTTAATGATTTCTACTAAACCTGGCTGTTGTTCTTGGTTTTCAGAAAGGTCATTTTCAAAAATTGGTGATTCATCTAAATGACTTCTCAAATATAAACCGAATAACCCTATTGGAATGCTCAAAAAGAAAGGAATTCTCCATCCCCAACTATACATTTGAGCCTCAGATAACGTCCAGAAAAGCACTGTAGCTAAAATAGAAGCTAGTATGTAACCAGACAATGTACCAATCTCTAAACCACTACCTGCTCTTATACGTTTATTATCTGGAGAAGACTCGGCAATATATACCATTGCACCAGCATATTCTCCACCTACAGAAAAACCTTGTAAGATACGAGCTAAGAGTAATAATATAGGAGCCCAGATACCAATCTGGTCATATGTAGGAAGGACACCTATTATTAAAGTAGATAAAGCCATCATTAAAATAGTAGTCGTTAATACTATTTTACGACCAAATTTATCACCAATCTTACCAAAAATAATTCCTCCTACTGGTCTAAGTAAAAAGGCAATTGCAAATGTAGCAAAAGTGAATATTAACTTTAATTCATCATTTTGAACTGGACTGAAAAAGTTTTGGCTAATAATAACTGCTAAATAAGAATATAAAGCAAAATCAAACCATTCCATCGCGTTCCCTACGCCTGTAGCAAACACACTCTTCTTAACTTGTTGTATATTTACAACGTTAATTTTCTCTTTATTAAATTTCATTACTTCAACTCCAACTATGTGATTCGATACCCTGGTGTATTCTTTGGAAAATCCCGACCCGAACTTCCCTGTTATTAATAGTAACATACTTTTTTGCGACATTCAGAGAGGGTGCTTTGAAAGAACGAGGGATAGTATAAAACTTAGTTTTTAATATTCCCGGAGCATTTGCAAGATATCCGGCTAAAATAAATGATGGAAATCCTCCATAAAAGATTGAAATAATTAATAAATAAATGCTTGTAAATTTAAAATAAGTGGCTAATTAAAACGACTTATCGTTTCCAATATTGGCTGATGAGGAGTTGAACGTCAAAATTATTTGATATGTTTTGTAATGGGGTGGCTGCTCTTTATAGAGACCATAAAGAATCTTTTTATTTTCTTGTTGGTGAACAAAAAAACTACTTTATTAACAGCAACAAACGAATTCATTTAGCCCCCCTACATCAACAGAAATTAAGAAAATTGTGCAATATAATATGTAAGAAAAAACTTAAAATCTCACTCATAAAAAGCAGCGAAATCAAATAAGATTTGGCTTCTTTTTAGTATTTAGTTTTTAGAAAGAGATATTGTGGTAATTATAAATGAATATATTATGCCTTTTATTACACTTAGCCTTTTACTTTCAGATGGAGTAAAAGATAAAAATTGTTATTTGATAAGATTTATTGAAATGAACGGAGAGTATTTAAATGCAGGATGTAAAATTTAATTATCTAACTGAATTATGTTTACGGTATCAGCAAGACGACTTTTACGTTGAAGAAATTCCTCTATCTATTTTGTCAAAAGTAGATAAGAGATTCGAAATTCCACAGCACGAGAAAATTATTGCAGTTCTTGACTGTACAATATTAGGCTTTGGAAAAGCAGGCGTTTGTTTTACTGATAAGGGACTAAGGTGGCGAAGCGTAGGTAATGAAGTAGGTAGCATTGAATGGATTGAATTTAGTGAAGTAAACCAATTCAAGGTTCAAAATGAAGTAGAAATATATTTTGATCAAAAGAAAGTCTTTTTGTTGGGTGGAGGAAGTAATTATCCAATTCCATTATTCATAGAGCTTTTGACAACTTTAAGAGATGTCTTGAAACAGTTTTCGTATGAATTACTTTTGAAGCAGCATAGTATACCTTCTTCAGTAACTTATAATGAGCTGAAAAACATAAGTACATTATTTGAAAAATATGAAGAAGCATTTGAACCTAATAATGGCCTATTAGTAGATAAACATATATCTACAGAGTTAAAAAAGAAAGTAATAAAGTATTTCGATTTCCATGTTAATAAAGGTATTGTTGCTTTTTTACGTACGTTTTCTTTAAAGAAGACAGATGGAATTGCTATTTGCGATAATGGGATTTATTTCAAGGAAACATTCATATCCCTTTATTATCCTTGGTATGTATTCCGAAATTTATCCTTCTATTTATTGGAAGATGATCTAGTCATTGGGAAAGATAATGTTTTTCATCTTACTCATTCTAAAATGAATGGTTCGGAGGTTTTACTTTTTCTAAAAAAACTGCAGAAGCACGCTAATTTTGTGTATGAAGGCGTTCCTAGCGTAGTTGATCTCGATTGTATTAATAGTAAAAGCTAAAAATAACATCATGTATTAAGACCCACTTCTGAATAATATATTACCCTAGAGTAAATTTTAATTGATTCCTATGGCTCACATTATGAAACTAACTTTGTATAGAGTATACAGCTTAAAAACAGAAAAAACTACCGTTTGGATGAACTGAACCCCAATTGTTAGACAAAGAAACTCTAATGATTGGGGTGCTTTTATGTCAAGACATACATTTGAAGATAAGTTGAA
>NZ_JAWRXD010000565.1:0-276 GCF_046535215.1 Priestia sp. SIMBA_032
GCACAACACCGCGTGTGCGCCATTCTCCGACTGACACGCCAATTACATATTTTCAGCTGGTCATAATTGACCGACGTCGGCAGTCCCTGCAAAACTGTTTCCGGGCCTCCCGCTCATTAAATTACACAGATATTCGCGCAATCTTTGCCTTCAGATTGTTAAATATTGCAATTGAAGGCTGTGCTTTTCGTTATCGCTTCATACTGCCTTCGTTTTCCGGCGGTCATTAGCCAAGACCGCACAATTGAAAGCGGGAACAACCGACAGGGATGTGAG
>NZ_JAWRXD010000566.1:0-276 GCF_046535215.1 Priestia sp. SIMBA_032
GGTGGATTTAAAAATCCAACCTAAAGACAAGCCAACCACTTCAAAAACACATAACAGCAAAAACGGAAGAATCTACTCAATTTAATAAAAATATTCAGAGCACCCCATTCAAAATCAAAATAGAAAACAAAATGAAAACACAAAAAATAAGCGCCATAATAAAAAATCAAAAAACAGAGGTAACCGTAAAGTACAGCGTTACAAAGCTGACAATGACTTTCTCAGAAGCCGACAACTTCAAAAAAATTTACAAAGGAAGAGACATATATGTCTGCC
>NZ_JAWRXD010000567.1:0-276 GCF_046535215.1 Priestia sp. SIMBA_032
TTTCGATATTCATTTAATTTGTGTACATATTGCGTTACGATGTCTTCAAATTCTCTTTTGAATGAACGTTGCTGATTATTAATCATTTTTCCGAACCAGCCTTGTTGTTGAGCAATTTCTACTCGGCGTACAGCCGTTACCGTTCCATCGATATTACCTACATTAAATTTTTTATCGTAGTTTTGAATTACATTACGCTTTTGTTCATTATTTTCATGTAGTCGATTCATTTTTTCTACTAACTGCTTTCGAATTTCATATAACATAAAACGTGCT
>NZ_JAWRXD010000568.1:0-276 GCF_046535215.1 Priestia sp. SIMBA_032
TGGAAGGCCACCTGCAACTGTGGACGCTGGGGGCATCGACGGCCATCTACGCCTACATGGCCGTACGCGGGCGTCCGTTGTGGGCCTGGATCGGGATGCTGGCGACACTGGTCAGCTGCATGGTGTGGACGGCGACGGAAGGCGAGGGTGCGCTGTACGGACTCTCGATCTCGGTCGTCAATCTCGCCCCCCTGCTGATGGCCACGTTCTTTGCCTGGACCATCCGTCCGGCCGCCCGCAGCATCTTCGAACTGCGCCGCCAGGGCACCTTGCGGG
>NZ_JAWRXD010000569.1:0-276 GCF_046535215.1 Priestia sp. SIMBA_032
ATGGCCGGGTCGGGGTCGATCTCATCGCCGAAACCCGACAGGGTCCAGGTCGCACCGCTCACGTCACTCGCCCTTCGATCCACTCCGATGCCGCCAGTGAACTCCACCGGGCGGGCTCACGCCTCCGTCATGTCGGAGTTCGTCCTCCCCGGTCGCGATAGTCTGGGAGCGCTGCTCGATTCTTGCCACCCGCGGGAGAGCTGATCCCCTGACTACACCTCGTCGCGGCGGACGGCCCTTCGTCTGCCCCGGCACCACGAAGGAGCATGACGTGCC
>NZ_JAWRXD010000570.1:0-275 GCF_046535215.1 Priestia sp. SIMBA_032
CCAAGTTCTTTCGCTAAATCAAACTCTGATGGTAACTTTTGTCGTTCTTTATAAGCCCCATCTTTAATTTTTTCTTTGATGTGATCAATCACCCGTAAATATAGGTGACGACTATCGGATTTTACTGACATAAGACTCCCCCGCATTTCAATTATTCGACCTCTGATGTAAGACTTCTTTTCTCTTTTTTCAACTTACAACATAGTACAAATGACTAACCACTAAAAATAAGCGCAATTGTCGAATAAATAATAATAATTTTTTAAAATGAAATT
>NZ_JAWRXD010000571.1:0-275 GCF_046535215.1 Priestia sp. SIMBA_032
TAAATTCGTTGCGAAAGCATTATATATATATATTATGCTGGGATCATACATTTTAGCTTTAAAATCATTGAAAACGAAAGTTAATATTAGTGATAAGGTTCGAAATAGTATTGTATATTCTACATTAATCATTAACGCAATTATGGTTATTTCTATTTCAACATCTACTGACTTTGGTAGTTATGAATGGATGAAGGTTGGTTCTCGAGGTTGGTTCTATGCAGGGAATGAACTAGGTTCAATCTTAGCTATTATTTTCCCTATTGTGGTACTAT
>NZ_JAWRXD010000572.1:0-275 GCF_046535215.1 Priestia sp. SIMBA_032
CTCGGGTATGGGCCGCGTGGCGGCCCTCGAGCTGGCCGCGCACGGCACGGTCGTGCTCGTCGGACGCGACAGGCGCAAGCTCGACGAGGTCGCGGCCGAGATCGAGGCGCGTCCGGGCGGGCAGGCGGTCGCGGTCGTCGCCGACTTCTCCGACATCCGCAGTGCCCGACGCGCGGCCTCGGAGATCGCGGCGCTAGGCCTGCCCCTGGCGGGCGTGGCGAACAACGCCGGGATGATGGCCACCACGCCGTCCGCTGCGGAGCGGAAGTCTCCGC
>NZ_JAWRXD010000573.1:0-275 GCF_046535215.1 Priestia sp. SIMBA_032
TTTCATAAATTTAAACATGATTATTGGCTATGAATCATTCTATTTATTTTATTACGAGTATAAGAAATAAATGAGCGGTGTTTTTTACAAGGAATTTATTTATCATGCAAACAGTATAAAAAATCTTACTGTTGTGAGGTGAAATGAAAAACAGAAACTAAGTTGAATAGTTTCTGTTTTTTTATTTTGTCAATTAAATGTAACAAACGACGATTATGATTTGAATCAATTGAAAATAATTCAATAAATATTATTTAAATTGAGATGTTTCGTAG
>NZ_JAWRXD010000574.1:0-275 GCF_046535215.1 Priestia sp. SIMBA_032
TGGCGTCGAGGTCGGTGTGCCCGAACGAGAGCCCCTCGGCGACGCAGAGCGCCATGGACGTGTCGTCCGTCCATTCCCCCGGCGCCCAGTCGAAGGTGCCGCCGCCCTTCATGAATATCGGTGTATCCGCTGTCGGATGGGTGAACTCGTAGCCGGCACCGAGGGCGTCGCCGGCGGCGGTCCCCGTGAGTACACCGGCAGCTCGATCCCGCTGCGCGTCGGTCAGGTGTTGTTCGATCCGTGTCATCAGACCCTCGCCCTCTGCTTAGCTCAAT
>NZ_JAWRXD010000575.1:0-275 GCF_046535215.1 Priestia sp. SIMBA_032
GCGGAAAGCGCCATCACCCATGCCGTGCACGCCGCCGAGCAGATGGCCGGCGAGACGATCCGCGAGGTCATCGTCAACCTCTCCGGCGGCCATCCGGCGAGCCAGATGCTGAAAGTGGACGTCTCGATCGCCGGCCACGCGGTCAGCGACGGCGACTTGCGCCGCGTCCTGCGCGCCCACTCCCAGGCCGAGGTCCCGACCGACGGCCAGGTCATCCACGCCATCCCGATCGGCTACGCCATCGACGGCAACGGCGGCATCCGCGACCCGCGCGG
>NZ_JAWRXD010000576.1:0-275 GCF_046535215.1 Priestia sp. SIMBA_032
TTACCGCCCCGATAGTGAAGTTGATGAGTATTAAATATTACAATCTTGAACGAAATACTTCATTTGAAGGAATCACAACATTTACATCAAGATTTTCAATTTCTCTTTCACTGTCATTATCTTTAAATACATATCGATGTATGGGAAGTATGACAATAAAAAGAATAAAAGCATAAATAAAGCAGGTATTTCTCCAACCGAAATGGTTTAACAAAAAATTCAAAGAAAGCCACGTAACAGATGGAGCTAAACTGGAAATGAGCGTGATCCATACG
>NZ_JAWRXD010000577.1:0-275 GCF_046535215.1 Priestia sp. SIMBA_032
GGCCAGACCCCAAACCCATTACGACACCCCGATCGCTGCGGCGGCAGAGCGTGCGAGCAGGGTGCTGACCCCGGGAGGGTCGGGTTCACTCCCCCGCCCCCCGCGCACCCGGATCATGACGATCGCCAATCAGAAGGGCGGCGTCGGCAAGACCACCACGGCGGTCAACCTTGCGGCCGCGCTGGCCGTGCACCAACTGCGGGTTCTGGTGATCGACCTCGACCCCCAGGGCAACGCGAGCACAGCGCTGGGTATCGACCACCGCTCCGGGGTGC
>NZ_JAWRXD010000578.1:0-275 GCF_046535215.1 Priestia sp. SIMBA_032
GTCGCGCGATCGGTGCATCTGCTGGTGTGGAACACGCCATATCGCCGGTGGCGCAGGGGGAGTAGACCCGACCATCAAGCTCGCCGAATGTCTTGCCATCCGACGGCGCAATTCCTCCGCCCTCAGCAGGTGGCGTCGGATTGACCTGCATTTGTGCAACATTCGTACCGGTGGTGCCGGGAGCCGGATCTGGCGTCGCCTGATTCGGGGAGCGGCCCGGGAAATTCGGTGATCCGGGCGCTCGGCCGGGATCAGAGAACAGTGCTACTCCGACC
>NZ_JAWRXD010000579.1:0-275 GCF_046535215.1 Priestia sp. SIMBA_032
CTTCACAGCACCTTCAACAATCTCTTTTCTAGCAGCTAATACCGCTTTTGCTTGTTGACGTTGTAGCATCGCATGGGCAATTTCTGTTGCATAAGCTAAATGTGTTAAACGAGTTTCTAATACTTCTACGCCTGCGATTTCAAGGCGCGCTTCTAACTCACGCTTTAATTCTTCAGAGATTTCTTCAGTATTCCCGCGTAACGTAATGCAAGTTTCATCTTGGAAATTGTCATAAGGATATTTTGTTGCGACGTGGCGGATTGCTGTTTCACTTT
>NZ_JAWRXD010000580.1:0-275 GCF_046535215.1 Priestia sp. SIMBA_032
GTTATCCATGCATTGAAAATGCACAGGCGGAAGTCTGACAAATGCGACCGTCTTGACTTCAGACACGGGGTGGTCGACTCGTTCATCAGGGTGATTGACGCCGATCACTCAATCGCATAACCAGCCGAGAATCGGGCTGAATGCAACTAATTTTTGGTTCACGGTATGACTTTGCAAACCGTTCCTCATCGACGCTATCGCATTTTTGTGTTGATCATGTCGCTGGCTCTCTTAAATTACGTCGAGCGTGGAGCAATCGCGTACGCGGGATCGAG
>NZ_JAWRXD010000581.1:0-275 GCF_046535215.1 Priestia sp. SIMBA_032
GACTCCTATTTTCTGCAACATTCCAACTTCTTGAATTTCTGTAAGACAAATCGCCCCCCTCAGGGTCTGCCCCTATTTCTCCGGCAATTTTTCAATTTTACTCAAGGCATCGATATAAGCACCCTTTAACGCAAGACTGACAGCATTAAGTACCTCCGACCTCAGATAGACTAGATCCTGACGAACCAACTCTTGACCCGTTCTTTTTATTTTTATGCGCGACTCCCCGGTATATTTTACGGCACCGACATAAACCGAAAGTCTGACTTCACATG
>NZ_JAWRXD010000582.1:0-275 GCF_046535215.1 Priestia sp. SIMBA_032
GGAACACTGGCGACGATCTCGGTGCCGTCGGGACCGTGTTCTTCCCTCGAGACATCACCTTCGGCGTGGATACGCGAGACCAGGTCACCACGCGAATAGGGCACCCGGACGGTGACATGGACGTCGTGCCGCGACACCATCTCGCGCACTCGCTCGAGCAGCTCCGGGATGCCTTCTCCGGTGGCCGCCGAGATGAAGACCGCATCGGGGAACAGCCCCCGAAGCTGAGTCAGGACCGTCGGATCGGCCACGTCGATCTTGTTCACCACGAGAAG
>NZ_JAWRXD010000101.1:0-519 GCF_046535215.1 Priestia sp. SIMBA_032
TGCTTGAACTAAGGCGTTTAACTTTTTTAAATACGCAATTTCCATTCGTAGGTATTCATTTTCCTTTAGTAACTCTTCATTTGTCTTGTCTATATCAAGATTTTCAGTAGGCTTTTTCTTCATTTTTGGACGACTCCTCTTTTTAGGAAACAGGCCATCCTTACCTTGTTCTTCAAAGGTTCTTTTCCATTTCGCCACCGTTGAGTAAGAAGGAATATTGAATACATATGATGCTTCACGAATAGACGCTCCTGTTTTTTCCATATAAGTTAATACGTCCATTTTAAACTTCACAGAGTAATTTGTATAGGTCGGCTGTAAACCCTTTTCTCCATGTTTTTGATACAATGCCACCCATTTTATAATATCTGATTTAGTGGCGCTCATTAACTTGGCTGTTTCCCTATATGAGTTGCGCTTATTTAGGTACAAATCAATAGCCTTCAACTTATCTTCAAATGTATGTCTTGACATAAAAGCACCCCAATCATTAGAGTTTCTTTGTCTAACAATTGGGGT
>NZ_JAWRXD010000583.1:0-275 GCF_046535215.1 Priestia sp. SIMBA_032
AGCAGTTCCGAAAGATGGACCGTCAGCAGGTATTACGATGGCAACGGCACTTATTTCTGCACTAACAGGTATTCCTGTAAGTAAAGAAGTAGGTATGACAGGTGAAATTACACTTCGTGGTCGTGTATTACCAATTGGTGGCTTAAAAGAAAAAACATTAAGTGCTCACCGCGCAGGCTTAACAAAAATTATTTTGCCAGCAGAAAACGAGAAAGATTTAGATGATATTCCAGAGAGCGTAAAAGAAAACCTTACGTTTGTGCTTGCATCTCATT
>NZ_JAWRXD010000584.1:0-275 GCF_046535215.1 Priestia sp. SIMBA_032
TTCCACTCCACAATTCTAATCCATCAGGCTCATCAGCATCATGGCCAAGCCGGACCTCATTGCGGTTGCGATTAAGTTCACGGATTGGGAACAGCCATGGACGTTCTATTCGACTGCATTGGACCAGATTTGTCACGATCCCGACGACCGAGCCATCTTCGAGCAAATCTGGGCCGAAGCGTGTCGTCCGGAACACTGGGAACACGTCGAACTAGCTGAATGCTGCGATTCGTGCGATCACGGGCTCAAAAATCGATTTTCATGGCTCCCCGAGA
>NZ_JAWRXD010000585.1:0-275 GCF_046535215.1 Priestia sp. SIMBA_032
GTTCGCCAAACGCGAAATCGTGGATGTGATCGAGTGGGTCAGGTCGGTTGCAGTCCATCCCGCTGTAAAATAATCGAGGCTATTCATTTACGAAGCCCGCCGCAGAAGTGTTGGGTTGTATAAAGGGTAGACTCTCTAATGAAGGGCGCTTTGAAATAGCGCCCCGTTTAGAAGCTACCCTAGCCAAATGCGACAATCGGTTATTTAGAAGATGACGGGACGAACTGTGTCGGCTGATCGGATGATCGATCTGAAAGAACCCGATGTTGCTTCGG
>NZ_JAWRXD010000586.1:0-275 GCF_046535215.1 Priestia sp. SIMBA_032
TCCTTTATTTGCTTATAGACCTGAGGATAGTAAACCAGATATATTTGAATTGGAGTATTTTATTGCTTCTGATACAGAAAGTAAAGATGTTACCACTCTCAATCATATAATTATTAAAAAAGAAAAGGATGCAATTCCTAAAATATCAATCAACGGTGATCACTTTATAGAAATTTCAAAGTCTTTTGGAGGATCAGATATGCCAGATTTAGGTGTAGCATGTTCTTCCGGAGAGAATGAGACATTAAGCTTACCATATGTAAAAATGAAATTAT
>NZ_JAWRXD010000587.1:0-275 GCF_046535215.1 Priestia sp. SIMBA_032
CAGTCGCACTTCGCCCGGCTGATCCAGCCGATCGAGGAGTGGGGCGAGACCCGGGACGTGCTCGTGGTCGAACGCGCGTCCGTGCTGCGCGACTGGTACCTCGATGAGGGCCAGCGTGTGGAGCGCCGCGAGCTTCTGCTCAGCGGCCCGTGGGGAGCGGGGAGTTCCGTGCGGCTCAGCGAGCGCAGCGGCCCCTACCTGCTCTACGAGTACCCCGGGCCGTTCCGGCAGCCGCGGGCGCAGCCCGGGGCCCGCGCCGCGCGCACCGTCGCCGT
>NZ_JAWRXD010000588.1:0-275 GCF_046535215.1 Priestia sp. SIMBA_032
GGGGACCATGCTCGGCGACCTTCGCCACGGCCTCGCTCGTGTCGCCGCCGCCGGCGAGCTCCCGGATCACGGCCGCCGGCGCCACGAGCTCGGTCACGAGCGGCAGCAGTTCCCGCGCCTGCTCATCCACCACTTCCAGGTCGGAGACGATGCGCTTGCCCAGGCGTGACGCCATCCGCGCCGCGGGGAGGCCGGCATCGAGGTGATAGCCGTCCAGGTAGAGCACGTCGATGGCGGCGATCATGGCCTCCGAGACGGGAAGCGCGTCCCGCTCC
>NZ_JAWRXD010000029.1:0-38194 GCF_046535215.1 Priestia sp. SIMBA_032
ACGAATAAAAGTAAAATTAAAAGGATTGACCCCTGTAGAATACAGAATTCAATCCTCATTCGCTGCTTAGATAAAGGGTCTAACTTTTTGGGTTCAGTTCAGGAGAGGTAGTTTTTTCTGTGACATAATTAGAAGTTAGTCTCGATGTTTTTTACATCTTGAATAGTTTGTTCAAAGTTTCAACAACAATTCCTTAAATTTACTTTCTTCTACATTTAATCCTAATTAATTATATAAAAAGACTTATATTACAGGAAATTAGAAGAAATATGTTGAATAAATAGTATTAGTACCTGATGTCTTGTTATTAAATGTTAGAGTTTAATGAATTCTGATTAGGAAAGTTGGAGGAATTGCGAGTGTTAAAAGAAGAAGATGGTAAGCTTAATCAGGAATGGATAAGTCTTATGAAGGAAGCTTATCAATTAGGTCTCTCAATCGTGGAAGTAAAAGAATTTATATATTCAACCCAAAAAGATCCTGTTTCTAAATGATTCAGGATCTTTTTGGGTCTTATAGTGGTAGTTATGGCGATTAAAATGCACGAATAATTTATTTTACTGGTTCTATGAACTTTTTAAAGACCTTATAGGTGACACCCGTGTTCTTTGTATATAGCTGATAATACAATGAACCATCAATGTCTTGGCGCAATATCTGATCACTAGCAAATAAGAAATGATCGCCTAATATGTTTGTAGCTAACTGATCTGCTTGAGCATATGTGAACTGTTTTCTATCTATTTTGTTTTGGTCTAAAGCTGCCCATGTCGCCGGACCCACAATCCCATCTGAATACAGGTTATGATCAACTTGGAACTCTCTTACTACATTTTGAGTTTGAGTACCAAAGGTCCCGTCAACAGATATAACGTATTTAGCATCTTTAAGACTTTGCTGTAAGTCTCTTACATAAGCAGAACGAGAACCTTTACGAAGCGTTGGACGCGACTCGGATTTTGCTACGATTTTTTGAATATTGGTATCTTTTGATGCTGCATGGGTGATAGGTGTTCCAATTCCTAAAGATGTTGCTGCAAGTGCGACTGCTGGAATAACGATTAATAATTTTTTCTTCATAGTAAACTAACCTCCGTTTTTAATTATAAAAGCTATTAATTTTGCTAATGTTCTAAAGAAGCTATTACTCTAGAACGTGAAACAAGAGCAATGAAATGCAACAAAATTCCCTTCATATGTATAATCAAATAGTTAGCCTGCCTTTATAAGAGTTACCCAATTATAGTACATTCTTCATTAAAAAGGTTATTGAAGAAATATATGTAACATTCACAACATTAATATTACAATTATTACATTTATATTACAATGTTTTTTTAGGAAAATACAAAAATATTTTCTCGATTTCTGACAAACATCCCTCCATTTCTCTATTAAATGATAGAAATAGATTATATGAATAAATTTCTATGCTCTGATCCGATATTTAAGACATGTATAGTATCGCTTTTAATATCTAGCTTGACTATTGTCCCCTGTAATCACCCAGATATTTTGTTTTATCCCTACTGATAAAGCCCTATTATAGAAATAAAAAAGACATATTACAAAAAGTTTTTATCTAGTAATTTAATTACATTATAGAATTATATATATAATAATTTGTTATGTAAGCGATTTCTGTTATACTGAGGTTAGGTGGATAGCATGCGTGGCTATCATTGTATTTGGCGTAGGTGGGGCCCATACAAAAAGAATGAACGAACTTTTCTTAACTCTGTGTTGTGTTACATACAACTTCATACATACAAGTTAATACAATCAATAAGTATATTATTAATTTGTATGTATAAGAGATTACTAGATGGGGAATGATAGAGATAAGAAACATAAATAAAGGAGGAAAAAATGTTGAAAGAATATAAACAGGTGTTTTCTGATTTTATTGACGAAGACCGATTCGAACTACATTCATACCTTACTTATTTATTTAATCAATCTCAGGATAAAGGTTTAATTCAGTTAGAAGATGAACATCTAACATAATGAACGTACACATATTGTAAAGTGAAAGGCTAACTATATGAATAAAAAAATAGGATAAGCGACCTTACTGTTCGAATTAGGATAGATAAGTCGCTTATTATTGTTCTCATGTAAAGGCTTCCTGTTAGTAGATTAATTTTATTACATAGGACATTCTATGTAATATTTCGGAGCTGTTTACTTAATCGTAAGAGAGTTTCTTTATCTTTATTCTTTGAAGCTTGTTCCATCTGCATCAAAATTTCTGTTTTTTGGACGTCACGTAGATTTTTCATTGACAAGAGTTCATTAAATGTAGATTTCATGTCTTTTATCTCTCCTATCTTTGTGCAACCGGTTTTCTTTTCATTCCACAACAATCATCCTTTTCCCTTTAAAATACTTTACTATTTAAGATCGTAAAGACGGATTTCTTTGCAAGAAAAAAGACAGGTATAAAATTAATACCTATCTTTAAGTAGCTCTTAAACTTATAAAAGATGTATTTAATAGATAGAGGTAGAGTTTTATAGGGGGATTATTATTTAAATAAAATCTCTTTCTTTATTATTTAATAACAAATACTTATTTGTTTTGTTGTGTAAAAATTAAAGTATTTAGTGTATATTAATAATTTTACAATTTACTCTTGATGACGACAAATACAACGTTTTTCATCATTAAGTTATTCTTAATAATTAGGTGATATCTGACACAAATTGTAAATGATTCAATGTAAGTAAGAATAATAGCTTTTTTGTAGCCTAGTCCTGCAACAGTCAAATTAGACTGACAGTAGTAAAATGCATTGCATAGGAATAAGAGAACGCTCATGATATAATAAGAAGAAAGAAGATGAAATAACGGAGGACGTTATGACAAAAAGATTAGATTTACGTGTTGATTTTGCTTTCAAGTCTCTTTTTGGCACCCATGGAAATGAATCCATTTTAGCTGCCTTTTTAAATGCTGCTCTCCGTTTTCCAAATGAGAAAAAAATTTATAAGGTTCAGTTACTGGATCCCCATTTTAATAAAGAAAATCAAGAAGATAAGCGTTCTATCTTAGATGTACATGCGCAACTTGAGGATGGAAGCCGTGTAAATATTGAAATTCAACTTAATAATAAACATGACATGGAAAAACGAACACTCTATTATTGGTCCAAAATGTATAGTAGCCAAATGAAAGAAGGCATGGATTACGGTGAGCTTTGTAAAACCATTACCATTAATATTGTAAACTTCCGTTACTTATCGCATATTCATGATTATCACTCCACTTTTCAATTATATGAGCGAGAACAGAAATTACTCTTAACAGATATGTTGGAAATCCATTTTATGGAGCTACCTAAGCTATTAATTAAATGGCGAAATAAAGAGGTAGATCCACGAGAGGATAAACTTGTGCGATGGTTATTATTACTTGAAGCATCTGAAGATGAAGAAATCACTCAGGTATTGGAGGAGATTGCGATGCAAGAAGATCAAGTATTAAAAAAAGCGATGGATGAATGGGAACGTGTAAGTCAGGATCCTGAAGTGATATTAGCATATGAAGCTCGAAGAAAAGCGTTATTAGACGAAAAGTCTGCATTAAAAAGGGCTGAAAAAAAAGGGATTATAAAGGTAGCTTTAGGAATGATTCAAAAAGGAATAGATGAAGAGACTATTATAGAATTAACAGGACTTACAAAAGAAGAAATACAAGAACTTCGTCGTCAATAAGTAGAATTAAAAAGAAAGAGCATCGGTATCACTACAATGCTCTTTTTTTATATGTTGTCAATTCGAAACAGTGAGGATTACCAAATCGAAGCTCCACAGCGTTTTTTATAGCTTGCTCAGAAAATAAACGAATATGTACTGAACTATATTTGTGCTGATTTTAAAATCGCCGCCTGTCAATATCAGTACTTTTGATGATTTACTCTCCCAGCTACTTGCACCCTTAGCCTATATGGCTATTTCTTTATTAATACATAATTGTAGTCATTCTATACTTTAATTAGGTCTTCTTTGCTCAAATTTCTTCTCCTGATAGCGTTGATAGAACCAAATAGCAATAGCTAGCCAGCAACCACTAGCAAAATATCCTCCAATAACATCACTAGGATAATGAACGCCTAAATAAATTCGACTCACCCCTATTGCCAAGATCATTACAGTACTAATAGATAGTAAGCATGTACGGCCCCAACGAGTAGGAATGTGACGCCATAGTAAGAATGAGAGAATGCCGTAAATGGCAAATGCACTCATGGCATGTCCACTTGGAAAACTATAACCATTTATGTCGATTAGTCGATGGAAATTAGGACGTGCACGATGAAAAAGCAGTTTTAATAGCCCATTAAGAATTGGAGAACCTATAATAATGGCAATAAATAAAATAAGCTCTGTTCGATGTTTTAATACTTTATAAAGAAAAAACAAACTAAAAAGAGAAATTACTGCAACGGCTGGTGTAGAACCAATGAAAGTAAAAAACTTCATGATAGTCGTTAACAGAGGCGATTCGAACCCTTGAATAAACGATATAACATCATGGTCAAATGCAACAATCTTTGATCCACTAATTAAAATAGCCACCCCACTAAAACAAATAAGGCACAATACACTTAACATAAAAGCAAGTGTAAATTGAGATTTTAACTTCATATTACTAGACACCTCTAATGTACGTCTTTTAACAAGCTAACATTTATGAAATGTAATAAAAACTCTTTTTATATTGACCGCAGTTTTTGCTACTTTTTTGTCGTATTTATATAGAGTCTTTAAATAAAGGGAAAACGAGTGTTACGTTTGTTCCCTCTCCTTCTTTACTCTCAATGTTGATAGTACCGTTGTACTTTTCAACCCATCGTTTGGCTATAGCTAGTCCTAAGCCAAGCCCTCCTTGCTTTCTGCTTCTTGCCTTATCAACTCGATAGAATCTATTTAAAATATAGGGAATATCTTCTTCTGGAATTCCGATTCCTTTATCCATTACTTTGAGGGATACCTTTTCATTGATTAGAGAACAGTCTATTATTACTTCTTTCTCTTCTCTTGTGGAATATTTGACTGCATTATCTAGCAAAATGATTAATATCTGCTCTAGATGTCGTGAAGAAATATTGACATAAAGATTTTCATGTAAATTGTCTATTCTAAATCCATAATTGCTATGCAATACTTCAAAATTCCTTACAACATGCTGTACAGTCTCCAGTACATTAATAGGTGCAACGTCCACAGAATTTATCAGGGTATTTTCAGCACGAGATAACTCTAATAATTCTTGTACCAGATTCGTTAAACGCTCTACTTCTTTCAAGCTGGATTTCAGGGATTTATCTAGTATAGCCGCATCATTTTTCCCCCAACGATTTAACAATGTCAAATGCCCTTGAATAATGGCTAAAGGAGTTCTTAACTCATGTGAAGCATCCTCTACAAATTGTTTTTGTTGTACAAAGGAGTCTTCAAGACTATCCATTAACTCATTAAATAAACTGCCTAACTGGGCAAACTCATCATTTTTTTCATTAACCGGAACTCGTTCCTCGAGACCATTTATTTTTATTTTTTTCATAGTTAGTGTTAACGCTTGAATATTGGATAATATTTTCTTTGAGAGAATGGTTCCTCCTAAAATACTCAAGACAAGAGAGCCTATTCCTGCAGCGATCATTAATAAAAACACTTTCTCCATAAAAGCATCAGACATTTCCATATTTCTAATGATCTCAACAGTACCAGTGAACTTGTCAGTGACGATAGGAGAACGAAGAACAAGTAGACGGTCATCGTGCTTTCGAATTACTTTATACTCTTTATACTTCACTGCTTTCGGTTGCTGCCATTTTGGTGAAACATTATTTGAGGTACTCGTTATGACGTTACCTTTTACATCGAGAATACGGATTAACTGGTTTTTCTCATTAATTTTTGATAAGTATCCTTCACTTTTTTCAATTTGTTTTAAAGATAAAGGTTCATCATCCGATTGAATAAAAGCGAGTACCTCCTTCAACTGATGAATGCCATTTTGTTTCTCATAATTTAAAATACCATTATCAATCACAATATATTGAAAGATGTTATAGGAGAGAAAAAGAAAAAATAAAAACATGGAAGACCATAAAGTTATCTTCCACCTTATAGGTAAATCTTTTATATATTTTATCCATCTTCTCATTTAAACATCACGCATCACGTATCCAACCCCTCTAATGGTTTGAATATATAATTCTTTTTCCTCTACATTTAATTTGTTTCTTAAATATCTAACATATACATCTACAACGTTCGTTTCAACAACTGAATCGTACCCCCAAACTTGTTCTAAAAGCATATCTCTCGTCAGTACTTTATTAATGTTACGCATGAAAATGGTCAGAAGTTCAAACTCTTTATTCGTTAGTTCAATCAGCTTTTTGTCTTTTATCACTGTTCTTGATTCTAAATCAAGCTCAATATCTTTAAATGTTGATAGTCGTTTTTGATCCAGTATCTTGTTGTTCTCTTGGCGCCTAAAAATGACTCGCATTCTTGCAAATAATTCCTCAATCGCGAATGGTTTAGACAAATAATCGTCAGCTCCATTATCAAGCCCCATTACCCTATCCATGACACTATCCTTAGCTGTGAGCATAATAACAGGGGTATCCTTAGTTGTCCTTAGCCTTCTACATACTTCGATTCCATTCAATCCAGGCATCATTAAATCAAGTAGGATAATGTCGTAATTCTGTTTGGTTGCTTTATCTAAACCATTACGCCCATCATAAGCTACATCAACTGAGTATCCTTCATATTTAAGTTCTAATTCTAAGAATTCTACTAATCCTTCTTCATCCTCTATAATTAGCACCTTTTGCATATAAAATATTCTCCTTTATCTAAAAATAAAAGAATATAGAAATTTGTATGAATTGAGCTTTTGTTCTCTTACTTTTTTAATTCTTCATATTTGGACTTTGCTTTATTTTTATGAATAGTTTTACGAATAAAATAAAGGCCAAAAGCTATAATTGAAAGTAATAAAGCCATTTTTACATATGATCCAGAGATTTGATTAATTTGCTTCCAATTGCTTCCTAAAGTTTTTCCAAGGAAAATGAATAAAATACTCCAAGGGACGATGGCAGCGATCGTATATAAAGTAAAACGAGTGAAGGCCATTTTTGTAATTCCTGCAGGAATTGAAATAGCATGTCGAATAACAGGGATAAAGCGAGCAAAAAACACCACTCCTGCTCCATAATGGTTAAACCATATTTCAGATTTTTCAAGGTGTTTGGAACTTATTAAAAGGAATTTTCCGTATCTCAATAATAAAGGCCTTCCCCCATATGAACCTAATATATATAAGAATATCTGGGCGATCACGCCTCCGATTGTTCCAGCAATTACTGCTCCTATGAGGTTCATTTTGCCCTGAGAGACTAGAAACCCTGCATAGGATAATACGACTTCACTAGGAATTACTTCTATCATTAATGCTGAAGCTATACCGATATATCCCAGTTTTGCAAGGTATGCAAATGCAGCTGCAATAAATGTTTTCATCATTTTCGTCCTTCCTTAAAAGCTTTCCTTTAATTTATCAATTGAAAATTAGATTTACATGAAAAAGAGATTAAGAATAAATAAAGTTATCTCTTAATCTCCTTAATGGACCATATAAACTTGCTCTCGAAATTTCTATAGGTTATTTAACATCAAAAATCATTATTCACTGTGCATGTTTTTATTATTAAATTCAATGTTCAGAAGTAAGGTCTAGTGTTTATTCGTTTAATTTTCTTTAATTGTGTAACCTATACCTCGAATAGTCTCAATGAGGGATGAGCTAAATCCTTCTTCAATCTTTTTTCTTAAATAACTTATATAAACATCAAGTACATTTGTATCTCCTTCGTATTCATACCCCCATACATTCAGTAAGATTCCTTCACGCGTAACTGTTTTATTTTTATGAAGGATTAAATAAATCAATAAATTATATTCCTTAGGCGTCAAGCAGATCTGTTGTCCAGCTCTAGTTACTTCTCTTGAATCAGTATTAATTACTACGTCTTTAATTAATAATAGCGAGTCTTTTTCTGCCTTTTCTCTAGTAGCAAGATGCGTATAACGTAGTAAAGAGCGTATTCGAGCTAGTAATTCTTCCGTTTTAAAAGGCTTAGTTATATAATCATTTGCTCCATGATCTAATCCCATTACCTTCTCTATGGTTGAATTACGAGCTGTTAAAAGAATAATAGGCACATAACTTTCTTTCTTTCTTAATTTACGCAAGACTTCAATACCACTCATTTTAGGTAACATAATATCGAGTAAAATTAAATCAAAAGTCTTCAGTAAAGCTGTCTCAAGACCGTCTTTTCCATTATCCTCAATTTCCACTTGGTAACCTTCGTGTTCAAGCTCCATTTTCAATATAGTTCCTATCTCCACTTCATCTTCTACAATCAAAATACGTTCTGTCATATTATCCCTCTCTTTAAGCTCTACATTTATTTATAACTTTCTGCTTTACCTGTCGTTCTTTCCATCGCCAATAGAAGGATATAGCTACTACAAGCCAGCACCCCATCGTAAAATAGGAATCTATAATATTACTGGGATAATTTAATCTAAAATAAATTCGACTTATTCCAATGCCCAAGATGATGATAGAAGCGATACACACTAAGAGAAAACGTTCCCATAGTCTAAAAATAGGACCCCATAATTGAAATACTAGTATTTCGTATACAACGATTAGACTTACTGTATGTTCCCCTTCATGTTGAAGGCTATAACCACTGACTTTAATTAAGTAATGTAAATCTGGACGACCAATAGAGTAAAACATTTTTTGTATCTTATTAAGTATGAAAGATCCACTGATAATCAAAAAAAACAAAATAAGTTCAGTCCTATATTTGAATATTTTATAGAAGAGAAATAGGCTTCCAAAAGAAAGCGTTATAATAAAAGGTGTGGACCCTAGAAACATAAAACTTTCATTGTTCTTTTAAATATAGGAAATTTCAGATATTGAATATAAGATAAAATGATGCTATTAATATGAATAAATGTTTCCCCACTAATTAAAATGAAAATCATGTCCACAAAAATGATTAAATATAAACTAAAAATAAAGGCCACTAAAAATTGGATTTTAAAATTCATATGATACAATCCCTTGAATATAAATTTTCAGAAATCAGAATGTGGTGTCTCACTTTTTATCTATTGTTCTTTTGCTTTAATCACCATTACTTCGCTAATATCATTAAAGGTGGATGAGGGTTTTACAACAGCCAATTGTGTTAATCCATATTCATCAGGTTGTACCTTAATCACTTTTCCTAAAGCCAATCCACCTTGGAATATGGAACTGATGGGAGAAGTTTGAACTTTATCCCCTACATTGACCTCAGCCTCACTAGGGATTTTTCTAACAATTAAATTACCCTTCTTTTCATCATAGCTTTCTAGTGTTCCATTCACGTCTTTTTTATCCTTTAGAATTACGGCCATACGATTTGTCCTAAGATTTGAGCTAATTAGTTCAACCAAAGAAGTTGATGAAAAGACTTTAGCTACTTTGCCAATAACTCCATTTGCATTAAGCACATTCATATCTACTTTTATCCCTTGCTTAGCTCCCTTATCAATAATTAACTCATTATCCCAATTACTTATTGAACGATCAATTACAGTAGCAGATATAGGATTATAAGCTTTCATTCCATTTTGGACGTTTAAAAGTTCTGTTAGTTCTTTATTTTCATGTTTTAGCTTATAAACATTCGCTTCAGCCTGACTTTCAGTGGCTAGTTCATTCTTTAGTGTAGCGTTCTCTTTGTAAGTTGCAAATAACTGACTCAATTGTTGAGATTCACTCCAAGAAACCTTGTCTAAAAAAGGCAAGCTATCTTTGTATAAGGTCCCAATAAAAATGAATGATCCTACAGTAAGAATTCCTCCTACTAAAACATATCTGTATCTTTTTCTCTTTTTTTGAAAACGTATCAAATCTACACCTTCCTACCATTAGTCATGCTATTTATAATGTTACTAACTATTTCTTAAAAAATTATTAATTTACTTTAATGAAACACACGTATACCACTCTTTATAAGGTTAAAGAGTGGTATATATGGATACTTCTAAAATTTTTCATAAAGATATTCACCATTATTTTTCATGGACAAAGGGCATTTGATCCTTTTTCGTTTTAGTTAGATAAATAACCAAGCTTAAGATTACTAAAAGAAATATTGCACTTGTTCCCATTGTTCCTAATCCAAGTCCACCAGCATGATGAGGTTGTGACAGATAGTCTCCTACAGAGGCTCCTAAAGGACGAGTTAAGATATAAGCAATCCAAAAAGAAAGGACAGCATTAAGCTTAAAGCGATAGTAAGCAATTGTTACAATGCCAATTAATACAGCAAACATTAAGGCTGACTTCCAATAACCCAAGTGAAGACTTTCTGCTATAAAGTCTCCTGCTGCAGTACCTAGCGCAAACGTAAAAAGAATCGCTAACCAATAAAAAGCTTCTCGCTTGCGTGTGAAAATAGAGTGAATAGATAGTGTTTTTTCATTTGCATACCATACAAAAAATGTAATGGACAGTAAGAGAGCAAAAACAATATTGCTAACCTCAAGAGGCACTCCAAAATGATCAGTTAGGTTATCCGTAACAAGAGTACCCACAACGCTAATTAATAAGACCGTTAGCCAATAGATACTAGGTACATATTTTTTCGCCTTAAATTGTAAAAATAACACGATAGCAAGCAGTATACCCATGATATAGGTTGTATTCGTTAATCCTAGATGTAAATTTTCATTCAAAAAATCAGCAGCTGTTTCTCCAACCGTAGTTGCCATAATTTTAATAATCCAAAAGAAAATTGTCACTTCAGGTACCTTATTCAGTATTCTCTTTGTTAGAGAATTAGAATTCGAAGTGTTTTCCACTTGGGTCATATTTACATCATTATTTTCCACCTCTGAATCGAACGCCATTTATAACGCCTCCCCTATCTTTCTAGTGTTTACTCTTATTTTTCCTTTTTTGTTTTAATGTGTTGCATAAATTTAATTTAATAGACTGGGATGAAATTAAGATGAGAATAAAATGAGAATTTCATAAAAAATATATTATGTAAGGATTCTAAAATGATTGTTAGATTTTAGGGATTCAATTAGGACAAAGTAGGAATGTTTGTTAATAAAGTAGGTTTCTTTAAACATATCACTTCCGCTAAATTACATTATGGTGTGTAATGAAGATACGACAGCAAATGGACCTGCGATGGGAGACTTGAGCCGATGAGCCTTGAAAGGGACTCGCACGGATCCTAGGGGAGGAAGGAGCAGTGATGCCCCTAACTTACCCAACTTAACTAGATTTTTGTATCCTATATAGATTTAAAATAAAATTGTAGTTTTTTAGTCCTTTTTATTGCATACTTTCATTTTTGTAATTAAAACCCATTATTTTGTATGAATGATGTAGAATGAAATGTAAGTGTTAAGAGGAGGAGTGTTATGATAGATCTTTCCTACAAGTCGAAGATTAAGGATTTTTATAATAAAATGAATAATCAATTTGGTTTCAAAATATTAAATATTTTAAATGGACAGGTAATGTATGAGGTGTTTCAAACAAATAAATTATTGGAAAAAGGTGAGTATATTCCTTTTAACGAAGCTATGTGCTCACATGAGACAAGTGTTGCAATATTCAGTGACGAATTTATAAATTTAAGGGCTTTAGGACATAAGGTATCTATACAAGAATACAAAAATCTCACTATGACACCTTTGAAACCACTGTTTGAAAAAGAGTATAAATGTATCGTCTTATGGTTTGGTGATGATATGTTTTGTCAAATAAATATGCTAACGGTACTAGCATATTTAGAACAAGTGACGTATAAAGGAAAAGTATTTTTTAATATGGTTAATGAAACGACTTATGAGATTGAAACAACTGAAATATTTTTAAGCAGTTATAATAAGGTTTATCAACAAGTATTGATAGATCATCAATTTCCTAATATAAAAGTAATACCTCGCATGTTTCAAGGAATTAGATTATACATGGAATACATAAAGGTCGATAATGAAATCGTAGCTTATATAAGGGAAAGTGAAGATCGATCACAAAATGAATTGCTAGAAAATTTATTTCAGTCATTTCCTCAGTATGGTCTAGGAGATATGCAATATTTAAAAATTATTGAGACTATAAACAAAGTTTAGCGCTTTGATTATGATCTTTTTTATAGAAAATTGTTAATTTTTCTACATGTTATAAGCTGCCCCCCTTGATAAAAGGTTTTTTTGGTTCCTGTAAGAGGTATTATGTTAACTGCTGTTGTATATAGTATTCATAGGGAAAAGTCGATATATACATTTAAAGTGTTACAAATCAAGCCAGGATTAAAAGGTTGTGAAAAGTAAATGTTATGGAATATTATCAGTTTATTTTTAGCGAGAATTGGTCCTCTATTGGAATTAATCAATACGATTGCTTTAATATGGATCGTTGTTTTGTTAAGTAAGAAAAAAAGGTGAGAAGGTATTTTGTTAAATTCAAAATACCTTCTCACCTTTTTTGGTGCCTAGAACTGTGATTATGTTAACTAACTTTGTATAGAGTATACAATATGTCTTTCACAAAGGATGACTAACAAGGTTTATAACATAGTTAAAATATTTTTTAATATTTTAATTTTAAACTTGAATAATATTAAAATTTTGTTTAATATTATTTATATAGGGGGTGGTTTTTAATGGAAAGAGAAGAAATTCCTGCATGGATCCTTGCATTAGATAAAGAGTCTTTAGAATTTATTAGAAAGTTTATTTTAAATTCAGGATCTCTAAAAAATATGTCTAGTCTCTATGATGTTTCTTATCCAACTGTTAGAGCAAAACTAGATCGTTTAATAAAAAAGATTGAAGTACATAGTCAGGAAGAAGATGTAGAATTTGTAAATATGATTAAGGGCTTTGTTATTGATGAACGGCTCAGTCTGGATGTTGCTAAAGTCATTATTGAAAAATATAAAACAGAAAAGGATGTTTAATTATGGATCATATAGTCGGAATATTAGTAGTCATTATTATTTTGCTTACTCAAGATTATTTATCAACGCGAAAGAATCCTTATTTAGGTGGAATCATTCCACTTGTATATATAGGCGTTATTAGCTTCTTTTTTAATAGATTAATGGATAGTAATGATAATTCTTCTACATGGGTAATACTAATAGTTGCTTTATGTGGATTGTTAAGTTCATGGATTTCGGGTAGAGAACGTTTTAAAAAGAAAAGACAAAAAGAATTAGATCGAATTGAGTTACAAAATCTTTAATTTCTTTTAGGCACATTTATTGTGTAACCCTTTAGAGAATTTGAGTTAAGGATTTACTCCTTAGCTTTTTTTATTCCTAGAAGGCACATTATGGTAACTAACCTTGTAAATTCTATACAACATAAAAACGGAAAAACTACTGCTCCTGTACAGTAGTTTTCCTAGTCGTTGAAATATAGATGTTATGTTGATAATGCTCTATTGCATCTTGAGTAGTTTGCTCAAAATATAAACTTTTATTCATTATTTCTTCAGTGACTCGCCTTTTGGTAGAAAGCATGAGCTTTTATCTCCATCTCATGTAACATCGCATCGTTTTCTTTCAATACCTCTCTAATACGGGTTATCAGTTCTAGAGCGTTTGGTTCAGTAATCTGCTTAGCTACCCGTTCAAGAAGAACCTTTGTATCTACGGAAAACTTACGGGCAAACCCGTGGCACATGGTCATATTCTTTCTCAGAGCTTCACTGTATTCATCATTAAACGCCCTGCGTATACATCCTCTTGTACCTGCGTAGCCATATGAAACTTCTGAAACAGCCCTATAAAAGAGGATCATTCCATCTGCGTGACTTGATTCAGGGTGTAACCTTAGTTCACTTACTAATGAAACCAAACGTTTTACAACCGATTTGGCTGACTCCGTTGTATTCCACCAGTCCAATAAGTATCGCTGTTGATCTACACTCATATTTAACAGCTCTGCGTTAGGAAACATTTTTCTATCCTCCTCCTCTCCCCTAAAGACGTGGTATCGCTTGAATTTCCTCTATCTTTGCTCGTATAGTCTCCCACTCAGGGCCTAGCAAAGCTCGACCGATCCTAATTGCCTCTTTAATTGCTTCAAAGATTTGACGATGCAGATGCCGACTTTGTTCAATTAAGTAAAAGGCATCAGAGTTGGCTCTTTTTACAGCAAGTTCAAAATTAGGCCTTAATTGCTTTTCACTAATACGCAGTGTGTCTAGATCAAACACAAGCATTTCCTTTACAAGGTCAATAGATTCTCCTTGACGGATACGATTAATCGTACCTTGTACTGCATCAAACCCGTAGCCGATATCAGCTACAGAAGCATGATACGTATTCAGTCCTGGAGCAACTCGCATGGAAGGAACTCTTCGGAAGCCTGTTGTGATTGAGCAGGCTACCTCTTTGGCAGCCATTCCTTTTTCTAAGGCAGCGTCGATCGCATCAAGATAATCATTTTGTTGATTAGGGTCTATCCCTATAAAAGTAGATGTCACTTGCTAACCCTCCTCCCAATTTCCCGTGCATTCAAAAGCAATGCTATGGTCATAAGAAACTTCGAAAGATAATAACAAACGGCTTCATTAAGATCCGAAGCCCTTTGAATGTAAATCATTAAGATTCGTAAGGAACAAAGTGTGAATTTAACATCAATGCATTATTTATGTGCTTGAAGACTTTTTTCAAACATATCAATAATATGAAGGAACCTTTCAGCCTCTCGAAAAACATGATCAGCCAGAAGAGGATGGATAATACTTTTAATTCTACATTCCTCAATTAAATCTCTGGCTGTTTTTTTAAAGTCCCGAAGGGAAGCTACAGAAACACGATTCTGATCAAGAAATTGGTCTAAAAGAGGAACCGTTTGAGATTGGGGTTTCATAGACTCTAAATCTCTTGCTTGAAAAACCAATTGATCAAAATCATGACTGAAGTTTCTCGCCATATCGACAAGTTTTCTTTCGGATGGATCAAGAAGATGACCTATAAATTGGGCATGATCAGCCATAATCCTTAAAAAGAAGACATTTTCCTTTATAATGGCATCAGCAAGTGGCTTTAATTTCCCTTCATTTAATTCAATTAATCGTTTTCTAAAATAGTTGGCTTCTCTACTAATATGATCAACCAAAAGAGGAAAGTTATTTGAACCCGGTAGTTTACAGGTCAGAATTAAGCCTAAAACTTTTCTTTTAAAAGCAAATATACCTGTGGCTGCTTGTTGGACTTCTGAATTGAATCTTTTCATTTGCTCCGGATCTGTTTGATTCGTAAAGGAATGAGACCGTTGTTCAATTTCTTCAAATAAATGATAAAATTGATTCGCCTCGTCAATTAATTGTGTATCCTCACACCTGAACCCTAATCGAAGAAACAAAGAATGTTCCTTCATAATCCTTGACCAAAAACGAATTTCATCTAAAGATCGTGCAACAAATGCATTAGTCATTATTAATCCCCCTACAATTGTAAAATAGTTTCATTCTAAGTTATTCTGCTTTATGTCTGGACATGCTTAGGCTCACATAAAAAAGCTCAAATCTTTTCAGACTTGAGCTTTTTCAACGTATTCTTTTATCTAATATATTATTTAAATGAAGGGAACTGCTGTCTAAAAAGAAGGTATATTAATTAGTCCTCTTTGATTATTAACACTACATGTTAGTAATAGATCCACAAATATAAATCGAGTACTGCAGTGTTATTTTTGCGTAAAACAGGCCGAGTTATTGGTTTTCCTATATTTTTGGGCGATGGAATAATAGATTTTTATTTCAGCCTTTTTACTACAAAAAGAACAGGTATGTCCAGAGTGATGAATCTTCTTTACATGGGGAATTTCAAGGCGTACAAGCCCATCCTTCACATGTTGATTACATACCATCAGCATATCCTCCACATTTTTCACCTCTTTTTCAGCTAGGATTTTATATAAACATATGAGACAAGTAATCCTATTTATGAATAGATAAATACAAGGGTCGAGAATTTGGAATTCTCTACTAGGATCTTATAGAAAGAGATCCTCTGTAACCTTTCATCCGTGTTAGCTGTTTGGGCATATAACGGTGCTCCATAAAGAATTGATAGTAGAAAGTAACATTTTGAGGAATGTAAGAAATCTCTTATACAAATAATAAAGTTGATAATCGTCTAATTTGGAAGGAGCAGTTTTATGAAGAGAATCTTAATGGTAGGGTTTATTTTGTTATTTCCACTGAACATGTGGGCTGGACCAATTCGTACTGTCGCTGAAGCTCAAGAATACCGTATTAGCCAATCTGAGGTAACGTTTGAAAATGAATTCAGAAGACTTTGGATTGATCATGTATTGTGGACAAGTAATTATATTACAAGTGCCACAACAGCAGGATCAGAAGACCCAAAACAGGTCTTGGCAAGATTGCTTAAAAATCAAGAGGATATCGGGAATGCTGTGAAGCCAGTATACGGAGAGAAAGCTGGGAACAAACTTACGGATTTACTTAAGGAACATATTATCCTTGCCGGCAAGATTGTAGATGCAGCTAAAGCCGGAAAGAAAGCCTTGGTGAATCAGCTAAACAAAGAATGGTATCGAAATGCTGATGATATAGCAGCGTTCCTTAGCCATGCTAATCCGTATTTAAAAAATGAGGATTTGAAAAAATTGCTGTATATGCATCTAAAATTGGTGACAAATGATTTATCTGCGAGCTTAGCAAGGGATTGGGAGGCAAGAATTGGTGCGATTGATGAAGGTGTCTCACATATCATCTTAATGGCAGATACAATCGCTGCGGGAGTTGTGAAGCAGTTTCCAGAGAAATTTACTCAATAATCTTAATAATCTCCAGTATTCTACTAGAGATTATTTGAAAATTTCTTCAATATTAAATTATCTTTAGTAATCAAATAAAAATTAAATACACGGAGGTTATCTATGATGAAACATCTTATTGTTTACGCTCATCCTAATCCAGAGAGTTTAAATCATTCAATTTTAGATACAACCGTTAATACGTTAAAGAAAAACGGACACGAAGTTATCGTGCGAGATTTATATGAACTTAATTTCCAACCTGTTTTAAAACCGGAAGATACGGAAGCTATGAAGGCAGGAAAGACACCTAATGACATCAAAACAGAACAAGAATTTATTTCTGAAGCAGATGCGATAACATTTATTTATCCTATTTGGTGGACGGGACTTCCAGCTATTCTTAAAGGATATGTAGATCGAGTATTTGCCTATGGTTTCGCTTATATGCCTGGTGCAGAAGAGATTGTTAAACTCTTGAAAGGTAAAAAAGGTTTAATCATCAATACCCATGGTACCCCTACTGAGGTCTACGATGAGATTGGCATGACAGCAGGATTGAAAGTAACATCTGATGTTGGAATATTTCATTTTACTGGAATCGAAACAGTAGAACATTTACTATTTGGAAGCATTGGAGACCTTGACGAAGATGCTTATAAAGGTATGTTAAGAAAGGTAGAAGATACCATTAATCGTCACTTTTCATAAGGAAAAGAAAAAGGACTGCCAAATCAGGCAGTCTTTTTTTTGACTTTCATTTGATTTTTTATTGGTTAGTTTTTGGGGTTCGGTTCAAAAGTAGGGCGTTTTTTATTATTTAAGATAGATAGTATATACACCTTTAATTAGCTAAAGATACATTCTTAAGATTAGTTACTTAGAAAACCCCTTTTAGCATCTAGGAACTAGGATATACTTCCCTTGTTATGATATGTCCTTACATACATTGGGAATAGGACAAGTGTTTACTATTCTTGTTTGAGTAATCGCTGTGCAATTGTAAAACCAATGAGGTACGCCGGTGCCGAAGTGTTTCCATCCACGGTAAATGGAATAATAGAATCATCAGCAACTATTAAATCTCTCACTCCATAAACTTGTCCTTTATTATCAACAACCCCGCCCTTATCAAGAGGTGCCATTCGAAGAGCCCCTTGTTGATGATGGTTATGCTCAAAATTTTGCTTAATGAACTCCTCAAGACTAGCTTCATCATCGATTATATCTGGTGTCGGAGAAATGAGTTGATATGCTGGATCAATGGCCTTAAGCTCAGCTGCTATATTCTTAATGTATGTCTTATAGATGGTTTTGACTACTTCCAGGTCGGAAGTGTTTTCTAGAAATCCCTCGTCGGCAAGCACAATTTTTAATGGATCATTGCTCTGAATTTTAATGGTCCCGCGACTTTTTGGCTGTAGAAAAAGGATAGCAATAGTTAATAGATTATTTGAGCTAATTCCTACAAGTTGTACCCCTCGACGGTTTCTAGAAGTTCCAGGGACTGGATTTGGTAAGAAAGCTCCCCCCACGTAAAGTGCATTAGTGTCATTAAGGGGTAACCCGTTATCGCTTGGGTTGGTACTAAAAACTGCAGTGTTGAGCGTATGGTTTCTCAGGTTCCTCCCTACATTTGGATTATCAAAAATGACTGGAATATTTGCCTTTTCAAGAAGTTCAGTGGGCCCAATTCCAGAAAGCATCAAAAGTTGAGGACTATTAATACCTGCTGAAATAATTATTTTCTTTTGGGCATAAGCGCGGACATATTCACCCTCTCTGAGGAACTCAACACCAACAGCACGTTTTTGGTTAAAAAGTACACGGAGAACTGTTGATTTAAAGAAAACTCGTAGTTTCCGTCCATTTACACCATGACCACTAGTGTTCATAATATCTGATGAAAGGAAGGCAGTTGATGAGCTTTCTCTCCGACCGTTCGGTTGCTGAAATAATTGCCAACGGGTAAAGGGACCAATAGGTGTCCTAGGATCATTATAGTCCAAAATCCTTGGAAATCCTGTTGCCTGTTCCATTGCTGAAACCAGCTTTTTGGCCATATTAGTTGGATTCTTAGGTGCCTGTCTTATGTCTATTCGCCCATTAAATCCATGGACATCGGGACTATGTGTCTTTCCATTATATTTTTCTAGTATTTTGAAATTTTCAATAGCCTGTTGAGGTGACCAAAGCGACCCTAAAAGCCTTTCCCATTTCCTGAAAACTGTTGATGTAGGTCTAACGTATTGCTCACCATTAATCGAAGAGCCGCCACCTAAGAGCCGACCTGTGGTCCATTCAAAAGAACGTTCATCAAGACCTTCTTGAGGTATTCCCTCTCCTTGCCAAAAGTATTGTGAAAAAAAATGTTCTTCGAGCTCCGGAGCAAATGTAGAATCCCTAATTGGCTTATCCTCATCGTTATTTTCTCCTGCTTCTAATACGAGAACGGAAGTTTTTTTATCATCAGTAAGAGTTTTTGCAATAACAGCACCGGACGGACCGGTTCCTACCACAATATAGTCAAAATTTAAATTCTCACTATTTTTTTGTAGCTGATTCATTGAATCTCCCCTTATCTTACGGATTTCAAATCACATTATCTTATGATGAATAGTAAGGGGAAAGACCATTATATCTATGTATATCGTATCCACCTACTGGCTATATCGAAGTAGTGTATCAATAAACGTAAATATAAACCTGACGCATATCGGGATTTTTTACCAAAAAAATCATTTTAGGAATCAATTGTTACATTACGAGCTTTGATTTTATCATTTGGAAAAAAACAGGTTCGTACGTGACATAGATGTGATACATTATTAATCGTGTGAAAATATACAACAAGCTAAATTCTCGAATTCAAAATAGAGAACATCGAGATAAGCAAAAAAATTAGGGGGAACTACATCATGAAAAAATTCTTAAAGTATGCAATTGTCTTTATTGCAGGATTAGTTATCGGAGGTATGATGTTTGGCGGTGGAGACGATGAAACGTCTATCACAAGTGAAGAGTCGACAGATACAGCTTCAACAACTACAACAAAAGATACAGCAAAAGCAGAACCAAAGAAAGAAGAGAAAGCTCCAGTACAAGTTTTCTCAAATGACCAAATAACAATCAGCTTTAAGGAAGTAACAGCAGAAGGTGTTCGATTCCTTGTAGAGAATAAATCTGATAAAGCATTAACGATTCAAGCAGAGAGTATTTCGATTAACGGATTCAGCGTAAACTCTAACGATATTTCAATGAGTGATGAGATTGCACCAAATTCAAAAGGTTACGCAACAGCAGTGACAGATAAACTTGCTGATGCAGGAACACCTGAAAAAATCTCAGGAAATTTAAATATAATTGACTTTGAAAGTACAAACATGGATACAGTTAACGCAACGTTCACAGATGTACCAGTAAAATAATAAGGTGAGGGGATTTTCCCCTCTGTTTTATAGGAGGGCTTAACATGAGTAAAGAAGCGTATATGGTCTTATCTATATTATTTGTGCCAATCCTCATAGCGGCATTCATTATAAAACAAGTATCTTTTAAAAAATAATAACCAACATAAGGGAGCTTCGGCTCTCTTTTTAAATAGCTTATATAAAGTACGTACGTCCATGTTAAAATAGAAGGAGGTAATATAAATGGGAGCTGTTCGTACGATGGCAGAACCTAAAGTCAGAATCCTTGCTGATGTAAGCGTGGAGACTAGAGATAAATTAGAAGAAGTAGTACAGGCATTAGGGATTACGAAAAAAGAATTTTTTGATCAAGTTATTGAAGATGCTCATAAAAAACATGTACGTAACGAAAATTAATCGTTACGTTTTTTTATAGGGGGGACATCATGGTTTATTTAATGGATTTAGAACGCTCGATATATTCGGGAATGGTTACATATTGGAAAGAGAATCAACGTGGATATACGACGAATCTTCAAAGAGCTGGCTTATATTCTCCCGAAGAAGCAAACGACATCGTAGAGAAAAATGTTGATAAACGAACAGTGATAATCGATGAAGAGGTAGTGTTGAACGTACGAGGTGATTTACGAAGTTCTATATTGACAAAATCCATTCAGAAGAGTTACGAATCCCTAAATAAAATAGAGGACGAATAAGATACGTGATGACACGTGTCTCTTTTTTTATCAGTCTGAGCATACTACTAAAATGAGGGACTTATAAGAAAGTGAGCTGAACAGAACGTGAGCATTCATAAATTTGATAAATCAGTTGTCATCGAGGAAAAAACATTAACCAGTAGACGAGATCAGTTTTATAAAATCATTCATGATATTGTCGATGAAGAAGATTTAGAGCTTATGCTCATTACCACATTACACAGTATAGCATTTTGTGATTACTTGCTAGGAACAGAAGTGGAAGATAATAAACGTTTAAATTCATTAATTAATATCGTTAACGATAAACGTAACACTACTTACAACTTACTTGACTTCCATGTGCATTTTTAAATCTTTACTTATATAGAGGTGTAAAAGGTGAGTTATTAATATTATAATAAAAGTTTACACCTTTACTCTTATTGACGACAAATATGGAGTTTTACTTTTTATTATATACCATTTTATCTTCTACTTCCCTTCCGAGAAATTGGTGTATTCATTCTCACTAAACAGAAAGTATATAATTATTTAATGTTAGTATGTTTGTGATACGATAAATCTACTTTAAAATACAATATAAGCGCATTTTATTTATAACTGTAAATATATAAACTGTATTATAAAAATAAAAGTTTTATTATTTACTCTAGATGACGACAAATGTGGACTTTTTCTACAATAGAAGTAATATTTAAAACAATTTTAAACAAAGTAGTTTATTGAATACTTTAGTTTATAATATACATTTATCTATTATTCATTTAATTAGATGCTATGTTAATTATATTTTTCATAAAAAACATTTATTAATTAATTTATGTCGCCTATTACTATTTTCACTATAGTTATCCTAAAGAAACTCCTAATCAGATATATCAAAAAAAT
Organism: Priestia sp. SIMBA_032; assembly: GCF_046535215.1. Lineage (NCBI taxonomy): Bacteria > Bacillati > Bacillota > Bacilli > Caryophanales > Bacillaceae > Priestia > Priestia sp. SIMBA_032. The sequence goes on from NZ_JAWRXD010000029.1 coordinate 21,946, forward strand.
CACATTATTGTTCCAATCTAGGCAAAGGCATGAAAAGAAGAATAAAAAAGGATGCCCGTAGGCATCCATATGAAAAAAATAAAATATATCCACAACATTAAACTCAATTAGCTTTTAAACTTAATGTTAAAATTCAATTTGTTTTAGTTTTTAACAGCTTTTTCCCAATCAGTTGCAAATTTTTCAATTCCTTGTTCAGTTAAAGGATGTTTTACTAATTGCTCGATAACGGAGTAAGGAATTGTTGCGATATGAGCACCTGCCATTGCTACACGAGTTACATGATCTGGATGTCTTACAGATGCAGCAATGATTTGAGAATCGATATTTTGAACACGGAATAGTTCTGCAATTCTGGATACTAAGTGTACTCCATCCTCAGAAATATCATCTAATCGTCCTAAAAAAGGAGAAACGTAGGTTGCACCAGCACGAGCAGCTAAGAGAGCTTGATTCACTGTAAAAATAAGTGTTACATTTGTTTTTACACCTTTTTTAGAAAGGTAACGAGTAGCTTCTAATCCAGCTAACGTCATAGGAAGTTTAATCGTAATATTTTTATCGCCATCATTAATTTTAATTAATTCTTCAGCTTGAGCAATCATATCTTCAGCTGTAATTGCATCAGGTGTTACCTCTGCTGAAACAGATTCAACTTCTGGCACCATTTGAAGGATTTCTTCAATGCGATCTTCAAATCTTACGCCTTCTTTTGCTACTAGAGATGGATTGGTTGTAACGCCAGATAAAACTCCCACTTTATATGCTTTCTTAATGTCTTCAAGGTTTGCAGTATCAATAAAAAATTTCATGATTTCTTTCCTCCAATAGTTTGAAAATCAAAATGTATTTTTTCTTTACAATAGAGTTATATGTATGAAATCTATACTTTCCCAAGCTTCAAGATCGCTGATGAGCCTCTTTCATTCTACCTGAAATTACCACAGTTATAAAGTAAAACACCCTCTTTAGATGGATTCTTTTCCTTATTATAAAAAAGAAGAAACGAAACAATTCCTAGTGAGTCTTTTTCTTAACATAGTTCTGAATGATAGAGATGACCAACATAAACAATGGAATAATGATAAGGAAAGAAACGTAAAGATATTTTATTGTATTACCTAAATCTTTTTCTATATGTTCGGAAAAACTAGAGGCAATTAACATGGATAAAAAATAAGATTACATTGTATCAAACTATTCCCTATCTCTTCATCCTAATTTCTACGTGATATTAATAAAGCAAGCAACAAGCTTGATGAAGCCCTCTTAGGAGCATAATTTGTTCACTAAATAAAAAATTCACTATTTTCGGGTAGAAAAACGTCAAATATGTGTATTTACTATGCAGAGAAACGCTCTCTGAGGAAATTAAATTTGTTTTTGCGTATAAAATCAATCATTCAATGCAAATTTCAGCGTTTTAGAAACTTTTGTTTTCTTGCTATCATTGATTCTTTAAAAAACTAGCTATTCAAAGGGAGTTACCATAATCACTCTTCGCGGAATCCATCATAGAAAAGAACCCTTATGGAAGTAAGGGTCAAAGACAGTACTAATATGTGGTTATTCAACCTTTTATACAACCTATTTTTATTATGATTGATTAATGCAGGGGTTACTGAGACTTTCTAACAATTTTATCGTTTTATTTCACCATTTGCTGTTTTTCAAAATTTTTCTCAAAACGGAAGTCTAATTCGATTTCTTCTAACGTCTTCCCTTTTGTTTCAGGTAGTTTATTTCTAACAAAGAAGTAACTAAGTATGCAAAGTCCTGCAAAGAATAGGAAAATAGCAGCCGGTCCAAATGCGTTAGCAGCTATCGGGAACCCTAAAGCAATAACTGCACTAGAGCTCCATAAACAGAACGTACAAGCAGCCATTGCCATTCCTCGGATTTTTAGTGGGAAAATCTCTGCTAATACAACCCAAGCAACCATTCCCCATGTAGTAGAATACGAAACCATGAAGAAACACATAGCTACTAACATTAACATAGGGGGGATACCAGGTATCAGTTCAGCCAATCCTAGTATTACTAAAGCTGATGCCATCCCTATACTACCTAACAGCAACAATTTTTTTCGTCCCCATCGATCTACAAGATAAGATCCAACAATTGTCATAACTAAGTTTACAATCCCAACACCAATTGTACCGGCGATTGCAGCTGAATCCCCTAACCCAGCAGCGGACAAAACAGATGGTGCATAATAAAAGATGGTATTAGCTCCTGTTAATTGTTGAAAGACAGCAACCAATATTCCTGTCAATACAATTGGACGCGCCCACTTAGCAAATAAAAGTGAAAAGTTTCCTTTTTCATTCTTTTTTGCTAAGGATTCCATTACAAACATTTCCTTGTCGACTTCCTCAATACTGTCATATGTCATCAACAAGACTTTTCTTGCTTTATTTGATTTACGGTTCTGTGTTAACCATTTTGGGCTTTCTGGCATAAACAGCATACCAAGTAATAATAAACCAGAAGGGATTACTGCAATCCCTAACATAACATGCCAATCTCCAGATGGCGCTAGAAGGTAATTGACTACATAAGCTGAAAGCATGCCTGTTGCATTCATGATTCCATTATACGCCGTTATTATTCCTCGCTTTGCGGCAGGCGCTAACTCTGCTAAATACATAGGTACCAATCCAGATGCGCCTCCAACTGCAATACCAAGTAAAATTCTAAAGACAATCATCACATAAACATTAGGAGGCCAAGCTGTTCCAATACTACTAGCAGTGAAAATCAGACCAAGTATAACTATTAGTTTTTTACGTCCAAATTTGTCGGATAAAGGACTAGTCACTACAGACCCTACTATAGCACCAAACATTACACTACTAACTACAAAACCCTCCAATGTAGGATCTAAACCTAAATCCTGCTTAATAAAGAGCAAGGCACCTGAGATAACTCCTGTATCATATCCAAATAACAATCCACCTAAGCCACCAAAGAAATAAATCATATAAGAAAACCATTTCGATCCTAATTTTTCAGAAGCTTGGTCTGATACTTCAATGTCTGTTATTTTCTTTTTCCCCTTATTCATCTCCAATTTATTCATCCCCTTATAAAATTATCTATGACTAAATGAACAGGTAACCATATGAGACTTATGGGTCTAGCTATCAAATAAGTTTGGTTCTTTACCAGAACCTTTTGATATCGTAATTTGATTTAATTTTCAGATAATTATGGTGTTTTTAATTCTATAGATGATAACCTCTATGTATAATGATAGTTTTTATATAAGTATCTTTCCTCTGTTTTAAAGCGCTTACTTTTTTGTTTTAGAAAAAGATTTAACTTCATTTGTAGAGGGTATAAATCCTAACCAATAGATCAAGAAAACCAAGAGCTGTTGATTGAGGATAGCGTAGTACACAGGGAGTAGATATATTATATAAATTCTCCTATGCTGTATAACTATAAAATTATGTCCTTATACTCTGTTCAGATATAAGGACATAATAATAAATGTTAATTTGTTACCGTTTCTTGACTGATTTTTTGTAAATACTCTCTCGTTCTCTTAGCAATAGGGAGTGGTTTCTCAAATGCAGCAGGGTACATAGCCTGTTCAACAATAGCCCAACCATTAAAGTTAACATCCTGTAGAGCTTTGAAAAATGATTTCATATCTACCATGCCATTTCATCAAGTGTCGCGATCATCTTTTCTGTTGTGCTATCAGAAGTAAGGTCATCCATCAGGGTTGTAGCAGTTAGATTTAAATTTCTCTTCTTAAGTTCTTTTTTTAATTGTTGATATTTATTAGGAAGGTACCCCCAAGGTCCAAGCTCAATACCTTCATACTTGGCCTCATGTATTTCATCAAGGCAACGTTTCCAATCCGTTTGCTTTTCGTTTTCAGCAAACCATAGCCCCCAGGAACAAGGAGCTGTCCCAAACTTTATTTTCATAATAAAAATCCCTCTTCCGCATTATCTTTCCTTTAAAAACGTTTTTTATAAAAAAGAGATATTATCATTTAAAGCTGTTTCGTAAATTTAAAGTTGTTTTGTAAGAAAGTTAAATTTTCTTTCGTAAAGGTATAAATCATATCCATATTAGCTCCTTTATTTGGCTGGAAAGGGTTTGGACCTGGAGCCGTTGCTTCAACTACAACATATCCATCAAAATCTACCTTCTTAATTCCAGAAATAAATGGAGTAAAGTCAATATGGCCACGTCCAATTGCTCTACGGTTACTATCAGCTACATGAAGTATATGCAATTTATTACCTGCATTCAAAAAAGGCGACTCAAGATCTGGATCTTCGATATTCATATGGTATGAATCGAGCAACATTTTTACTTTTGGATGATTGATTTCTTCAACAAAATCTACACCCTGGGCTCCTGTATTAACAATACAACTCTCATATCTGTTTAAAGGCTCAATTACAAGTATAATATCCAATTCTTCTGCTTTTTTTGTCAATTTCCGAACAGAATCAATCGCCCACTTCCAATCTTCCCCTGGAGCACCCATTGGAGCCGTTTTACCAACAGCAGAAGGACAAACAACTAAATAGTCGCCTCCTACCGCCTTAACTGCTTCAATCTGACGTTCGAAGTAAGCGACTGCTTTCCTTCTATTATCTGCGCTCGCATTTGCTAAATCTTGTTCTTCATTTGGCCAGCCAGTATCTCCTGTTAAACCACTTATCTCTAAATCTAGATTTTTTGCATGCTTTCTAATATCGTTCCAGTTATAATCATCTACTGCAGCCCTGATTTCAATTCCGTCATATCCCGTTTTGGCTACAAACTCCATTGTTTTTTCTAAAGGTATATCTCCAAAAGTCCAGCTACAAATTGAAAACTTCATTTTTTCTCCCTCTTTTACGTATTTAATTTATCTAAAAATGCTGTGTTTCAAAAAGCTATACCTAAAAGAAAAGAATAAACATAGAATGATATCGCTTTCTTTTTAGGTATAGCTAATATAACTATCTTTAAATCCAGTTATCCTGGTTAGACTAGTTGTACATTTTGCTTAATTTTTACTGGTGCATTTGTTTTAACTGATTCAATGCAAGCCAGTGCAATTGAAAGAGCTCTACGAGCATCTACACCTGTCGCATATGGTGTACTTCCAGTACGCACACATTCTACAAAAGAAGTGAGTTCTGTGACGTAAGCATCATGTAATAATTCAGTATCTTTTCGGTAGGTATCTCTACTTATTCCTTCTGCAGTGTAGCGAATCATATTTGTTTGCTGAATGCCTCCAGCTGTTACCATTCCAGCTGAACCAAATACTTCACCGCGCACATCATATCCATAAACTGCTTGGAAATTTGCTTCAGCTGTTGCAATTGCTCCATTGTCAAAACGGATATTTACAACTGCAGTGTCAAGAAGGCCTTTATCTTTAAAATCTGGTCGTACAAGTGCGTCTGCTACAGCGTATACTTCAATTGGTTCGGCACCTGGGTTTAAATAAAGTAATGCATCAAAGTCATGAATTAAAGTTTCTAGGAAGATTGTCCATTCTGGAATCGGAGTTGGATCGCCTAACCCCGGATCACGAGTTAGTGATCTTAATAATTGTGGAGTTCCAATTCTTCCTTCGACAATATCATCGTGAGCAGCTCTAAAACCTGAAGCAAAACGGCGATTAAAACCAACTTGTAATGGAACATTTGCTTCTTGAGCTGCTGCAATAGCTTTATCAGCTTCCTCTAAAGTTACTGCCATTGGCTTTTCACAAAAAACTGCTTTCCCTTCATTAGCGGCAGCTACAACAAGTTCTGCATGTGAACGTGCAGGGGCTGCAATGATTACCGCATCAACATTTGGATCCTTAAACATTTCTTTTGGATCTGTATATGCTTTAGAAGCTCCAAGTTCTGAAGCCAATCTCTCTGCTGCTCCTGGAAATGGATCAGTAATTGCAGTAAGCTTAGCTCCATGAATTTTGTGAGCAATAGATTTCCCATGAAAACTTCCCATACGTCCTGCCCCAACAAGTCCAATTCTAATTTCTTTCATCTTTCTTCCTCCTTAAAACTAATATTAATTCGCTCATTCTTATTAAGAGCTTTTTACACCATCTTTTTTGTAGCGCTTTCATACACTTGTGTAATCAATCTTTTTATTCATCATAAGTTAACTAAAAAGGAAAATACTTTCCTTCATGAAAAAAAATAATAAGCGAAAAATACGTATATCACTTAATGTAAACATATAAATAAAGTGATTTTCTATTTTTTTTATAAAATTAAAGGAAAGCTCTTTCCTTAATGAAGAGTTTATCTTTAATTTTTTTTATTGTCAATAATGTTTTAAAAATTTAAATAAATAATAAATATCATTCTTTTTTCTAAAAATACCTTTATTAACTTTCAAATAACTCAAGCTTATAGGCTGCATACCGTATGGTTAATTAAGAAATAAAAAAAGACAAGGTAAAAATGCCAATAAGGCATTTTTACCTTGTCTTTAAGGTTTAATTATATCTTTTGTTCAAATATGCGAGGTGGATTTTCTAATTACTAATTTCGGAGATAAAACTACACGCTGTTTAGTCTCTTTTGGGTTTTCAATCTCTGCTACTAGCAGCTCTACAACTTTTTCACTCATTTCTTGAATAGGCTGAGCTATAGTAGTTAAAGGAGGATCACAAATTGTAGACAAAACAGTGTTATCGAACCCAATAATTGATAACTCCTCTGGAACCTTCACTGCAAGTTCACGTGCACCTTGTATTGCTCCAATTGCAAGAAATTCAGTTGAGGCGAAGATAGCTGTAGGGGGAGAAACTGAAGTTAAAAGTTCACGTGTGGATCGGTTTCCTTCATCAACCGAGGCGTTATTTGAAAATACTAGACCTTCGTCGTATTCCAACCCTGCTTCTTCAAGCGCTTTCTTATATCCCTCAACCCTTGCTTGTATAGTAGGAAAATTAATATCTTCAGTAATGATTGCAATCTTCTCATGACCTAGACCTATTAGATGCTCTGTAGCTTGATAGCCTCCTAGAAAATCATCCACTAAAACTGCATCCACAGCTAGTGATGATACATCCCTTGAAAGTAAGGTAACGGGGATTTCTGCTTTAAGTAATTCTTTTATTGCTTTATTTTCTTTTAACCCTGTAGCAATTATCACACCATCTACATATTTTTGTTTTAGTATAGAAATATATTCTATTTCATTTTTTAAATCATTATCTGTACTACAAATCATTAGACTAAAGCCATATTTTTTTACATGATTCTCAATCCCTCTTGCGATTTCTGCCATAAAAGGATTTGCGATATTGGGTATTAGAAGCCCGATAGTTTGAATACGCTTTTTGACTGAAGCCACCACGCTAGGTTGATAATTTAGTTCACGCATTGTTTCCCTAACTCTTTTTCTAGTCTTTTCTGCAATACTACCTGTATTATTCAGTACCTTTGAAACAGTTGAAATTGATACACCTGCCTCATTTGCTACGTCATATATTGTTGGTTTCATTTTTCCTCCTCTTTCCTCATAACATCTTATACATTTATTCTAACCTATTTTAATTCTAGATAGAATGGTTCAATTCCGGTGGAAAGATTACTTTCATTCGAAAATAAGTGTTAAAACTCCTAAACGAACTGGTTTTAAGTAACCGTGCCAAATTATGAATAAGTAAAGAGGCTCTTTCTCACTAATAACAAGAAAGAGCCTCTTCACTTATTCAGCTATAATCAACTCAATATGATTATCTTTTGCATAATCATAATAAACCTCGCTAGGCTTTTTGTTAGTAACTAGATAATCAATTTCATTTAATTCACAATAAGTCATTAATCCGTATTTGTCGAATTTAGTATCATCGACTAACAAAAATACTTCTCCGCATCTTTTAACAATAGACGTTTTTAATTCACTCTCCAATGGTGAAGCATTTGTTACACCATTGGAGACGGATACCCCTGTTGACGCCATAAATGCCTTGTTAATGTTGTACGAATTTAAAATATCCATATATTTCATGGTTCCGAATGAATTTGTTTTTCTTTCAAGAATTCCCCCCATAGTGATTATATTTAAGTTTTCATATGGAAGTGCGCTTACGATAAAATCAATATTATTGGTAACAACCGTGATCTGCTTGTTACTGAGAAATTTGATTATTTCAATTGTTGTTGTTCCTGAGTCAATGAAGATAATATCCCCATCTTGTATATAATTTGAAGCTGCTCTCCCTATCCTCTTCTTTTCTTCTTGATTACGGACTTGTCTGGTTTGAAAAGACTCTAATCTTGTACGTTTATCCTGCTTAACAGTTATACCACCATATACTTTTTGAAAGTCCCCTCTGTCAACGAGTTCCTGTATATCACGTCGAACTGTATTTTTAGAAACTTGAAATACCTCCATTAACTCTTCTAAAGAAACCGATGAATGTTCAATAATATATTCTTCAATTTTATTTATACGTTTATCCTTAATCATTTTTTATCACCCTTTGCATTAAAATAGCTTCTACAATCAATAAAAACATTAATGGTTTATAGATTATATTTTACCAACAAGTTATCAAAACTTCACCAAAATTATAAAAAATGAAAAATTAAAGGTTGACTGAAGCGATTTATAGTATTAATATTTAACCTAACTTAACCAAAATATAACCAAAACATTATAAAAATATGACAATAACTTGATATATTTTAGGTTTTCTTCTGTGAGTATGGTTTAACCTAGTGTCTTGAAAATACCGAAATGTCTATTTGTTCAATTACAATTAAGGAGGAAAAATAAATGTCTAAGGTAATGGTAAAAGTAGATAAGTTAAAAAACTACATAAACGGTGAGTGGGTAGAAAGCAAAACTACTCAATACGAAGATGTGTATAACCCAGCTACAAAAGAAGTAATTGCTCAAGTCCCAATCTCTACAAAAGAAGAAATTGATTATGCAGTAGAAGTTGCAGCAAAGACATTCGAAAAATGGAAAGATGTTCCTGTTCAAAAGCGTGCAAGAATTTTATTTAACTTCCAACAGTTATTACAAAGTAATAAAGAAGAACTAGCTCGAATTATTACCATTGAAAATGGAAAGAACATTCCTGAAGCATTGGGTGAAGTGGGACGTGGAATCGAAAATGTGGAATTTGCTGCAGGTTCTCCTACTCTCATGATGGGTGACTCAATTCCAACGATTGCAACAGATGTAGAGATCACAAACTACCGTTACCCAATCGGCGTAGTCGGCGGAATCACACCGTTTAACTTCCCGATGATGGTACCTTGTTGGATGTTCCCAATGGCAATTTCAGTAGGTAACACATTTGTACTTAAACCATCTGAAAGAACACCATTATTAGCTCAAAAATTAGCAGAACTACTTGAGGAAGCTGGCCTTCCGAAAGGTGTATTTAACATCGTACATGGTGCGCATGATGTGGTAAACGGACTTCTAGATCATCCAGAAGTGAAAGCCATTTCATTTGTTGGATCTCAACCAGTTGGTGAATATGTTTATAAACGTGGAAGTGAAAACTTAAAACGTGTACAAGCCTTAACAGGTGCAAAAAACCATTCTATCGTTTTAAATGATGCAGATTTAGAACTTGCTGTAACAAATGTAGTTGCGTCTGCATTTGGATCTGCAGGTGAACGTTGCATGGCTTGCTCTGTTGTAACAGTAGAAGAAGGTATCGCAGATGCATTCCTTGAAAAGTTAGTGGAAAAAGCAAAAGGCGTAAAAATTGGTAATGGATTAGACGAAGGCGTGTTCCTAGGTCCCGTTATTAGAGAGCAAAACCAACAACGTACATTAGGCTATATCCAAAAAGGAATTGAAGAAGGAGCAAATTTAGTTTGTGATGGCCGTAATAATACGCCAGAAGACGGCTATTTTGTAGGCCCAACTATCTTTGATGGTGTTACAACAGACATGAACATTTGGAAAGATGAAATTTTCGCTCCAGTGTTATCTATCGTACGTGTTAAAAACTTAAAAGAAGCAGTTGTAACCGCAAATAAATCAGAATTTGCAAATGGTGCATGCATTTATACATCAAATGCTTCATCTATTCGTTACTTCCGTGAAAAAATTGATGCAGGTATGCTAGGCGTTAACTTAGGGGTTCCAGCACCAATGGCGTTCTTCCCATTTTCTGGTTGGAAATCTTCATTCTATGGAACATTACCTGCAAACGGTAAAGATGGTGTTGAATTCTACACACGTAAAAAAGTAGTGACAGCAAATTATAAAACACCATCATTTGAATAAGAAATAGTAAATGGGCTATTATCCTAGGTATCTTATGCTAGGGTAATAGCCATTCATAAATAAATAAATAAATAAACGATATAGGAGTTGAAAAGTAAATGAGTAAATTACTCCGAAAACCCAATCCAGTCGAAACATCCCTAGGAGTCAAAGTAGTTCATGAAGTAACAAGTGAGAATTCATCATTAGAATATGTAGGAATGAAAATTGTAGATTTAGACCCCGGAGCTATCTATAAACAAGAATTAGAAAAAGTAGAATGTTGTATCGTTGCTTTGACGGGAAAAATTAATGTAACAGATCATGAGAAAACATTTGAAAGTATCGGCACTAGAGAAAGCGTTTTCGAGAAGAAACCAACAGATAGTGTTTATATTTCAAATAATCGTGCATTTACGGTTGAAGCCGTTACAGAAGCACGTGTTATTCTTTGCTATTCTCCATCTACGAAACAATTGCCTACAAGACTCATAAAAGCAGAGGATAATAGTGTTGAAAATAGAGGAAAGTACAATAATAAACGTTTGGTACATAATATCTTACCGGATTCTGATCCCTCTGCAAATAGTTTATTAGTGGTGGAAGTATTCACAGAGAGTGGTAATTGGTCTAGCTATCCTCCTCATAAACATGACCAAGATAACTTACCTCATGAATCATTTTTAGAAGAAACGTACTACCATGAAATGAACCCGAAACAAGGTTTTGTTTTTCAGCGTGTGTATACAGATGATCGTTCACTTGATGAAACAATGGCAGTGGAAAATGGGGATGTTGTATTAGTTCCTGTAGGGTATCATCCTGTAGCAGTGCCAGATGGATACGAATCTTACTATTTAAATATTATGGCAGGGCCAACAAGAACTTGGAAATTCCACAACGAACCAGCTCATGAATGGATTCTAGAACGAAAATAAATAACAAGGAGACATGAGCAATATGAAAATTAAATTTAACTCAGAAAAAGAATTTGATATTATTGCGATTGGTCGTGCGTGCATCGATTTAAACGCAGTTGAATATAACCGTCCTATGGAAGAAACCATGACATTTAAAAAATATGTTGGAGGTTCACCAGCTAACATTGCCATTGGAACATCTAAATTAGGTCTAAAAGCAGGATTTATTGGCAAATTATCAGATGATCAGCATGGACGTTTTATTGAACAATATATGAGAGGAGTTGGAGTAGATACTTCTCATATGGTAGTGGATCAGGAAGGCCATAAATCAGGATTAGCTTTTACAGAAATTAAAAGTCCGGAAGAATGCAGTATCTTAATGTATCGTGATGAAGTAGCAGATCTTTTCTTAACATCATCTGAAGTTAGTGAAGAATATATTAAAAAGGCGAAAATTCTTCTTGTATCCGGTACAGCCTTAGCGAAGAGTCCTTCACGGGAAGCCTTATTAAAAGCTGTTCATTTAGCGAAGAAAAATGATGTGAAAATTATATTTGAATTAGATCACCGTCCATATACATGGGCTTCATCTGATGAAACATCAGCTTACTATACATTAGTTGCCGAGCAAGCAAATATTGTGGTAGGCACACGCGATGAGTTTGATGTGATGGAAAACAGTAAAGATGGTAGTAATGATGATACTGTAAATCATCTATTCAACCATTCTCCAGAGTTAATTGTCATTAAGCATGGCGTTGAGGGATCATATGCTTATACAAAATCAGGAGAAGTATTTAGAGGTCAAGCATATTTAACGAAGGTACTAAAAACATTTGGTGCAGGTGACTCTTACGCTTCTGCGTTCTTATATGCACTTATTAAAGGAAAAGGTATTGAGACAGCACTAAAATATGGAAGTGCTTCTGCAGCCATTGTTGTAAGTAAACACAGTTCTTCTGAAGCAATGCCGACAGTAGAAGAAATCGAGAAATTAATTGCTGAATATTCAAAAGAAACAGTTACAAATAAGTAAGAGGTGACAATATCGATGGGGAAAATTAGATTAACAACCGCACAAGCCCTAGTTAAATTTTTAAATCAACAATATATCCATATTGACGGTGAAGAGTTTCCATTTGTTGAAGGTATTTTCAATATATTTGGGCATGGAAATGTATTAGGTTTAGGTCAGGCACTGGAACAAGAATCAGGGCATTTAAAGGTCGTTCAAGGAAAGAATGAACAAGGGATGGCACATGCAGCTATTGCTTACAGTAAACAAATGTTACGCCGGAAAATTTATGCTGTAACAACTTCTGTAGGACCAGGATCAGCAAATTTAGCTGCCGCAGCAGGTACAGCTTTAGCCAACAATATCCCTGTGTTGTTTATTCCAGGTGATACGTTTGCGACAAGACAGCCTGATCCAGTTTTACAGCAATTTGAACAGGAATATAGCTTAGCAGTTACAACAAATGATGCCTTAAAACCCGTTTCAAGATACTGGGATCGTGTAACACGCCCTGAACAGTTAATGTCTAGTTTAATTCGTGCCTTTGAAGTAATGACAGACCCAGGAAAAGCTGGTCCTGCCACAGTTTGTATTGCACAAGATGTTCAAGGCGAAGCATTTGACTATGATGAAAAATTCTTTGAAAAGCGTGTGCATTATTTAGATCGCAAGGCACCGGTAGAACGTGAGCTGAATGGTGCAGCTGAATTAATCAAGTCAAGTAAAAAACCAGTTATTCTTGTTGGTGGAGGAGCAAAGTATTCAGGTGCTCATGATATCTTAATTGCCCTGGCAGAGAAACATAATATCCCATTAGTCGAAACACAAGCTGGTAAGGCTACAGTAGAGTCTGATTTTAAGAATAACCTAGGTGGAATGGGCGTTACTGGTACACTAGCAGCGAATAAAGCAGCACGTCAAGCAGATTTGATTATTGGAATTGGGACTAGATATACGGATTTTGCCACTTCATCCAAAACTGCTTTTAATTTTGAGCAAACAAAATTCTTAAACATTAACGTTAGTCGTTTACAGGCATACAAAATGGATGCCTTCCAAGTTGTTGCAGATGCAAAATTAACATTAGAACAATTGGCACCTCTTTTAGACGGCTATGAAAGTAAGTTTGGCCAAACTATTACTGAATTGAAGAATGAATGGATAGCTGAACGTGATCGTTTAAGTAAAGTAACCTTTACACGTGAAAATTTTGACCCGGAAATTAAAAGCCATTTCTCACAAGATGTTTTAAATGAGTACGCTGATACATTAAGTACTGAATTGGCCCAAACGACAGCTTTACTTGCTGTTAACGATACAATTGCACCAGACAGTACAATCATTACTGCAGCAGGATCTCTTCCTGGAGACGTACAGCGAATTTGGAATACGTCCGCACCAAATACCTACAATGTTGAATACGGTTATTCATGTATGGGATACGAGGTATCAGGTGCATTAGGAGTCAAATTAGCTCAGCCAACAAAAGAAGTGTATGCACTTGTAGGAGATGGAAGTTTCTTAATGCTGCACTCAGAGTTGATAACAGCTATTCAATACAACCAAAAAATTAATATTGTACTATTTGATAACTCTGGCTTTGGATGTATCAACAATTTACAAATGGATCATGGTGGTGGTAGCTATTTCTGCGAATTCAGAACCCATGATAACCAAATCTTAAATATTGACTATGCGAAAACAGCAGAAGGGTATGGAGCAAAAACATATCGTGTTAATACAGTTGAGCAATTAAAAGAAGCTTTAGAAGATGCAAAGAAACAAGAAGTTTCTACTTTAATTGATATTAAAGTACTTCCAAAAACGATGACAGATGGCTATGACAGCTGGTGGAACGTAGGCGTGGCGGAAGTATCAAATAAAGAAAGCATTCAAAAAGCACACGAATTTAGACAACAAAAATTAGAGAAGGCAAAACAATACTAATTAGCTAAATAAGAGAGGTGAGATAAAAGTGACGTTGGTACTAAAGGGTTTAGTTTCCATGAAAGAGATGCTTTTGAAAGGAAAAGAAGAAAAGTATGCGGTTGCGCAGATTAATATTAATAGTTTTCAATGGGCCGAAGCTATTCTAGAAGCAGCTCAAGAGGAACAATCTCCTATTATTGTAGCCTCTTCTGACAGACTTGTAGATTACCTAGGCGGATTTAAAACGATTGCAATAATGGTTAATAGGATTGTAGAAGACAAGAACATTACTGTACCAGTTGCTCTACATCTAGACCATGGAAGTAGCGTGGAACGATGTAAAGAAGCAATTGATGCAGGATATACTTCTGTCATGATTGATGGCTCACATCATCCAATTAATGAAAATATTGAAATGACCAAGCAGGTAACGGAGTATGCAAAACTTCATGGTGTTTCTGTTGAAGCTGAAGTTGGAACCGTTGGTGGTAATGAAGACGGCCTTATCGGTGGGATTCAATATGCAGATCCGGACGAATGTGTGCGCATTGTTAATGAAACAGGGATTGATGCATTGGCAGCAGCTCTTGGATCTGTTCACGGTCCATATCAAGGGGAACCGAAGCTAGGATTCGCTGAAATGAAGAAAATTTCAGAATTGACGAATATACCACTTGTTTTACACGGTGGATCAGGCATCCCTGACTATCAAATCCAAAAGGCTATTGAACTTGGTCATTCAAAAATTAATGTAAATACGGAATGTTTGCAAGCGTGGACTAAAGCTGTTCGAGAAGTATTGAATAAGGACAAAGAGGTATTCGACGCACGTGCTATTCTCACACCAGGTAAAGAAGCTGTTAAGCAAACAGTGAAAGCAAAGATTAGGGAATTTAAATCAAGTCATAAAGCTTAAAAAAAAGGAGATGTCTATCCCCTTCCCAGAGGCATCTCCTTTGCCTTTAAATTCTCTAATAATATTAGGTGTTTGTTGATGTGATTTATAAACACTTCTCAAATCATTGATGTTACCATAGTAAAATTGGGTAATTTTTATTCTTGTATTTTCATTACAGATTTAAAAAGACCGACACAAGTTTTTATATACTACTAAACAAATAATGAAAAAATGACTTATTTTTAGTGCGTATAAATGAAATCGATTTCATTTGAAGTTTTTTAATTAGAAGTAGCGATAAAGTTTTAAAATCCAATTTTAGATATTAATAAGAAAGGAAATAAAGAAATGATTTTAAAAGCACTTAAAAAAAATCAACCACTCACCATTAGTTACTACGAAAATGGATTACTTCAAACTTTTAGAGGGCAGATTTACAATCTAAATTGGATTGAACAAACTCTTTCGTTGGCAGATGAATACGAGGAAATTTTCTCCATTCATTTATCTAGTATTAAAGAAATTTATTAAGATTTTTATTAATAAGAACCTTAATAGCCCTCGCCTTAATTACATCACGATTTATTCCAAACTAAAATTCGATACTTACAGGTGAAGAATTTATGGTAACTAATATAGCCATACGTATTTTGTTTAAAGAAAAAGCCAGAGTACTTCAAGTACTCATACAAAAAAGAGATTATAGAAAAGGAGTCTTACTATGTCACAATCAGTTGTTATCCCTTCTTCTACAGATGAGAGTATTAAATCTACAGTATTAAGTGAAGAGCAAATGCACGCACTAAATCAATTATTAAATCCTGAAGTACAACAAAGACTTACTATTATTGTAGATAATTTACCGAAATTATCCGAAATAGTAACGTTACTTACAAACACTTATGATGTTGCACAATCATTATTAACTGACGACGTATTAAAGGAAGATCTACTTGGTGGAGTAAAAGAATTTATCGAGCCGGTAGAAGGAACAGTAAAAGGTCTTGCAGCTACTGCTATCGAGGCAAACGATCGTGCAGAAGCAAATGCTTCTAGCTCGATTGGCCTATTTGATTTATTACGTATGTTTAAAGATCCACAGACTCAAAAACTATTTCGTTTTGTTCAGGCATATTTAGATATTAAAAATCAAAAACAATAATAAATTTCATCAAAAAGTATAGACGGAGGATCGACTATGTCAAAACATATTTTAATTTTAGGCGGCGGTTACGGTGGTTTATTAACTGCAATGACAGC